>DAHWEW010000083.1:0-7861 GCA_027326225.1 Legionellaceae bacterium | reverse complement strand
GCGTTAGAAGTTGAGGTTCAAAAAGAAGTACAAAAAGAAGTTGAAACTGAAACCATAGAGCTTAAAGATTGTTATGACACACGCTTAGTTGAAGTGCAACCAATGGCTTGGTCTAGTTTGCCAAGAACAGACCTAGCCTTGAGTCGAGTCGCTTTATCACTCAATGCAATGTTCAGCTCTCCTGGGGGAAAAACAGTCAATTTATTTTCTGAACAGCTTTCTGCAAGCAAAAATTATGCAAACACTTATGTTAGGCAACAAGAGTACATTGGGGTATTTTTAAAGCCAGCATTTTTGGTTTGGTACTCCATTTGGCCCAATGGAGAGCTTCATGCGATGTTAGTCACCCCAGAGGAAGCGCAACAAATGGCTGTGGAAATCAAGGGGATGAGGAATAGTTGGTTATCTACTTTAGGAGACACGGTCACTGTCGGAGATAGACCAGATAGGATACTTGAAGATTCAAAATACCAGTCTTTGCGAGAGCAAGTGCACTTTTTCAGTGGTAACCTGCTTGGGTTAGCCAATCAAGAGGTTCCTTTGACTTGGTTAAGAGAACAAACGGGTGAAAAGCTTGATCTATTTAAGGATAAATTGCTTCCATATAGACATGGAAGTTCATTGGGATATCAACAGTTGCAGGTATTGTTAACGCAGAATAACACGGAAGGATTTGCCTACATTGCCAGCCATCCATTTGTCGATCTCACAAACTTCGATTGGAAAAGTGTGTTGCCGAAATCAATGCCAATGCAGATCACTGAATATAAAAAAGTGGCACAAGCGTTTCAATTTTTAAATACCACGAAAACGCCTATCAAGCATGTGAGAGACTTGCAATCTAAGTTTGGCTTACCAGTCAATAGCTTAGGCTTTGTGAATACCCATTTACAATATTTGAATGGTTTACGAGAAATGGCTCAATGCCTTGCTGATATGTCAGGCAACTTTTTACAAAAGATGGAATCAAATGTGAATGCGGGGCATGCATTTAACCAATGTTTTGGGATGTCTCTTAACGATTTCTACGCACTGCATGGGTATCAGAAACCTCCGATGGGTGTGCCAAAGACTCTAGATGAATGGAATGCGCTTGGACTCCTAGATGTGGAATTATTAAAGGGTTTGAGTGGTGTGCGTGGTTTTGATTTCAGGCCAGTGATTCATGCTCATGTAGAAATATTATGTAGAGAAGCCAGAACACCTGCTTTGCTCTTAGCACTTTTATCCATGCAACCGATTGCAGCGGATACGATCAATAGCATTACTCATAATTCATGCTGTGATGATGCATGTCTGACGGCTGTGCTTCAGTTACCTACGCCAATTCATGAGAGCACTTTGGTACGATTAGCGCAAAAATGCAAACTTGAGGAACAACTGAATCGTCTATTAAAGCGCACAGATTTAACTCAACGTGTTTTGAGGGCGCTGGCTCAGAATCCTAACCTCTCTGAAGCTCAATTGTTACATCTGATACAGATAGCAACAGATGATTCTATTTTCCCCGACATCTATTTTCATCCAAACGCAACCAAATCAGTTCGTGATGCCATCCTGCAGCATCCTATGTTGACCTCAAAGACGTTAGATTTCATTTTAGTCGCTGAAAAAGTATTGGATGACTCGGACTTGAAACAATTATTAGAATCACATAGTAAAGCGGTTGATTCACAGATTTTACTGACGCTTGCTAAAAAAGAGATTCATGATGAAACACTTTTGCTGAAAATATTAGAGCATCCGAAGGCAGAAAAAAATCCGTTGTTGATAGAAGCTGCTTTGGCAAATCATGCTTTCTCACCTAAATTATTACCTCCAATTTTGATGATGCTAAATAATGAAGACACAAGGTTCTTCGACCTATTGGCAAACAAAGCATATTCTCAACGCAATATAGAGAATGTAGGGAACATTGATATTTGGGAAAGTGGGTTGATTCAACTGTTTGAGAAATCAAAAGTAAATAAAATCGCCAAACAAAACATGATTGACCTGATTAAGAAGCATCCCATCCATCCTCAATTCGGATTTCAGGTCTTAAAGGTCTTTAAAAAAGATATCATTGCGGATTTGCCGCTGGCTGCGATGATCCCTGTAGCTTCTGAAGAAGAGTTCAATTCACTCCTTGATTTCGAAACGACAGGACCTTTAGTTGAAGCAGTGCTTGAGAGCCTTGCCAAAGCGTGTAAAACCGAAGCTCAATTAGAGTTATTAATGGTACGCCCAGATATCACAGAGTCAGTTTTGAAAATAATAGCGAGTCGAGATGCTTTTGAAAAGGAAGGCCAGCTGTTACTAAAACTTGCAACTCATCCCAAAGCGACACCTGATGTAATGAACATCGTGGCGAATCATCGCCAATTTTCGCTCCATTTGTTACAGATGAGTCTTAGCCTCCCTGAGGCTAAAAAGAATGCTTCTTTACTGCTCGCCTTAGCTCTAAAGGCATTTACACAGTGCCAATTGCCTTTAGAGAAGGATGAGCTTGCCGCTTGGGAAGATGCCTTGATTCAGCTTTTGATGCAATCTAAATCGTTACATGTCGAACAAGACATGATGAATATCATTAAGAAAGATAGCATAAGCGTTAGACTTGGATTTGTTATTTTACGGGCATTTGGAGAAGAGAATAGTGGGGCACAATTACCCATTTCTGAGATGATTGTCTTGGCTGAAGAAGACGACATTCCTTTGCTTATTAAATTTAAAGCACAGTTTATCGAAGATGATCTGAAGACATTGGCTCAGTTGGTTCAAGTGAAGGAGCAAATAGATGAGCTACTTGCTCGGCCTGACATGACAAGTTCCATCGCGGATATTTTATTCGAAAAACCAGAGTATAGTGGTAAAATAGGTCAATGGAATTGGCTCAATGAAAAGCAAATCCTATCGACTCTTAATAAGACCAAAGACTTTGATAGCTTCTTTAATGCATTCAAGAATGCCAACTTTTCCAAAGCAGATCGAGAACATTGGATAGCAGAACAAGAGCGTCAGCAAGAGCAAGAAAAGAAAGCGGCTGATGTCGCAAATGATGGAAAACTTAAGATTCTAGCCGCTTTAAAGGTGTTGAAAATCAAGGCGATCAAACATACCCTCACTTCATTACATCATCCATCCGCTCAGGAAGCCGCAAGAACGGCGTTTCAACTTTATCATGAGCTAGAGGATCAAGTGACCCTTTATTATGATAAAAAAATCAAAAAGGATGAATTTTTAGTCAATTGTACGGATGCCATCAATGGGGCCAAACCAGAGCTTGAAAAGCATCGTGGTTATAAACAAGTGGTATGGGACATTCTCAACGTGATCATGTTATGTCTTACTTTAACATTCCATAACATAGGAACAGGACGATGGCGATTTTTTGTGGCCAAAACAGATAGCATCAATGTGGTTGATGAGTTAAGTGATCATCTCAAAGATAGTAATAACCAGGTGCCCTAGGGCGTATCATCAATTAGATTTGTAGCCTGTATGAAGCGTAGCGAAATCCGGGAATGGTTTGTTCTATTGGCTACACTCCTGGATTTCGCTACGCTTCATACAGGCTACATCAACCATAAGGTTAAAAATGCTTTGCATCAGCTTGGTTCCAAAAAGAGAGATATGCCTCAGGAATGTGTTTGCCTAGTAATTCTCCGGGTTTTAAATAGGTATAAATTTCATTGAGGGGTTTGACACAGTCAGAGCTGATACGCCGCATGAGATATTCGGGTTTCAGTTCACTGGGATTGGTAAGCCCCATCGCACCTACAATTTCTAAGAAACTTTTCATCGTGTTTTTATGATAGTTTGCAACACGATATTTTTTTTGATCGACCACCAATCCCCGTTGAAGGCGTTTGTTTTGTGTGGCAACACCCGTAGGGCAGGTGTTGGCATTACATTGCTTGGATTGCACACAGCCCACAGACATCATCATGGCTCGAGCTGAATTACACATGTCAGCGCCCATGGCTATTTTTTCAACCATGTCAAATCCTGTCGCAATTTTTCCACTACAAATGATGCGGATTTTGTCACGTAAATGAGTGCCTACGAGTGCATTATGAACAAAAATAAGCCCATCATCTAAAGGTTCACCGATGTGATTGGTGAACTCTAAAGGGGCCGCCCCTGTGCCACCTTCTGCGCCATCAACGGTAATAAAGTCAGGCAAAATCTGAGTCTCTAGCATGGCCTTACAGATGGCTAAAAATTGATCCTTTCGCCCAATACACAGTTTGAATCCAATGGGTTTTCCCCCGGTGATTTCGCGTAATTTTTGGATAAAATGAACGAGGCCTAAGGGTGAATTAAAAGCTGAATGTGCAGCTGGAGAGACGATATCGTGTCCCATCGACACTTTGCGAACTTTTGCAATTTCTGGTGTCACTTTAGCAGCAGGCAAAATACCACCATGTGAGGGTTTAGCTCCTTGTGACAATTTGATTTCAATCATTTTGACTTCATTGCGATTGGCTTCTGTTGTAAATTCCGTTTCGTCAAAAAAACCCTGTTCGTCTCGACAACCAAAATAGGCTGTTCCCAACTGAAAAATCACATCTCCCCCTTGCAAATGATAGGGACTTAAACCTCCTTCGCCAGTGTTATGGGCAAACCCTCCAATTTGAGCGCCTTTATTAATGGCCATGAGGGCATTGGCTGATAAAGCACCAAAGCTCATGGCAGAAACGTTTAGACGTGAAGCGTGGTAGGGTTTTTTACAATCCGGGCCACCAACGGTAATCCGTGGTTCAACTTCTGAAATATGTTTGGGCGCAAGCGAATGTAGCACCCAAGTGTAGCCCACTTCTAAAATATTTCTTTCTGTACCAAAAGGGATTGTGTCGCGCGCATTTTTTGCACGTTGATAGACAATGGAGCGGACTTCTCGGCTAAAAGGGCGCTCTTCTTCATCGTCAGCGATAAAATATTGCTGAATTTCGGGACGAATAAATTCCAAAAGATAACGAATGTGGCCTAAAACAGGAAAATTGCGCAAAATAGTGTGTCTTTTTTGCAAGATATCATAGAGCCACAGACAGATGATTGGGATAAATAACAAAAGAAATTCGCGGATGTCTCGCGATATGAGTAGAGACAGGAATAGAATTAATAGAATGATTCCGAATGCAATATACCACTGACGACGCATGATAATCTCCTCAGGGAGTAAGGCGTTACGCTTCTGGCTCAAACGACTCATACTGAGGGTACCACATGGTTTTCTTCACCACATGTTTCACTTCATCCTCATCCATTTTGTCGCAATGACCTTCACGTATGGCTTGTAAGATTACAGCAGTTGCAATGTGTTCACTTACTTCACGAATGGTTGATAATTCCGGTAACAAACGTCCCGTGCCTTTATGGACTGCCGGTGCCAACTGACTTAATGCAATCGCTGCTGCCATCATCATGCCATCCGTGACTCGTCTTGCTTTCCCAGCAACGACGCCAAGCCCAACCCCTGGAAAGATATAGGAATTATTACATTGCGCAATGTCAATGGAGTGGCCATGGATCTTGACGGGGTCAAAGGGGCTACCGGTAGCAACAAGAGCCTTTCCATCTGTCCAGGTCAGTAAATCTATGGGTAACGCTTCGCATCTTGAGGTGGGGTTGGAAAGTGGAAATATGATTGGGCGCTCACAGTAACTAGCCATTTTTTGAACCAAAGGCTTAGTAAACTGGTTGGGTTGTCCTGAGACACCCAGTAAGATGGTTGGTTTGGCATTATGGATCACATCGGCCAAGCTGATTTTCCCTGCTTGTTCGAGTTTCCAGGTTTTCACAGATTCTTTTATTTGGGCAAAAGGTTGTTGGAAAGGCAATAAATCGGTCATATCGTCAACCAGCAAGCCATTTCTGTCCACAAGATAAAAACGATGACGGGCTTCATCTTCACTCAATCCTTGGGCCATCATCGCTCTCACTAGTTGTTCACTAATCCCACAACCAGCGGAGCCTGCTCCTAACAATGCCAATCGCTGATCTTTCAAGT
Organism: Legionellaceae bacterium; assembly: GCA_027326225.1. Classification (GTDB taxonomy): domain Bacteria; phylum Pseudomonadota; class Gammaproteobacteria; order Legionellales; family Legionellaceae; genus DAHWEW01. The sequence continues at coordinate 1,869 of DAHWEW010000083.1, read as the reverse complement.
CAACTTTGGCCACTTTTGTCGCAGCAAGGATGGCGGCGACTGAAACGGCCGCAGTGCCTTGAATATCATCATTAAAACAGCACAGTTGGTCGCGATAGCGCTGCAAGATTGGATTGGCATGTTGTTGAGCAAAATCCTCAAATTGTAACAACACATGCGGCATATAATGTTTTATATGTTGTACAAATTGATCAACAAAATTATCATAATCTTTGCCAGTGACGCGATGATGCCGCCAACCCAAATACTGCTTATCTTTTAACCGAGCTTCGTTGTTGGTGCCTACATCTAATATCATAGGTAAGGTTTCAGCGGGGTCGATACCACCACAGGCCGTATACAAAGAAAGTTTACCAATAGGAATGCCAAGTCCTCCAGCCCCTTGATCGCCAAGGCCCAAAATACGCTCACCGTCCGTGACAACTATCACGCTGATTTTTCGACTAGCAGCGACATTAGCAATGATTTCTTCCATATTATCGCGCTCAGGATATGAGATAAATATGCCTCGTGGTTGGCGATAGATTTGATGAAATAATTCACAGGCCTGTCCAACCACAGGGGTATAGATGATGGGCATCATTTCTTGCAAGTGTTCTAATATGTATCGGTAAAAAAGCACTTCATTACGGTCTTGGAGCGCTCTAAGAAAAATGTGTTGTTCAAGAGGCGTTTGTTTTGCTTTAAAATTATCGTGACAACGTTCCAACTCATTCTCGATGGTTTCGCTATGATAGGGTAGTAATCCATACAATTTAAGTAATTTTTTTTCATGATGAGTAAATGCTGGGCCTTTGTTCAGCAACGGATCGCGAAGCAAAGCTTGACCTTTTTCTTTCACTTTAATGACCATATCACACTCCCTGTCTGTATATTCCTTGATGAACGCAGCGTTCGACTTTCCAAAAACCTTAGGTGTTCGTATCTCATCATTTTGTCTGGTAAGAAGAGGAACGGTCAAGAAAAATAATCGAACCTTACATTTGTTTTATTACGACACAAAGTCGTGGAAACTACAAGATGAAGTCCTGCAGGTTTTCATACGTGCTAACTTTCACGTATTGGTCAATCTTTTTTTCATGCGTAGGCCTTGTGAAGTTGCGGCACAGAGATACCATTTCTGTACAGTTTTTGTTATACTCCCCGCGAAGTTTATTATTCAAGAAGAGGGGACATGTTGTCAGATTCTTGCACGGTTGATTCAAAATCAAAGACGTCTGATAGCCAATGGATGGCATGGCTTACTTGTCTTTCATCTGGTTTGTTTTTTTTCTACCAATTTTTTCAATTAAATTTATTTGATGTTCTGAACCAACCGCTCCGAGAAGCGTTTCAACTGGATGCAACACAATTAAGTTGGATGTCGAGCACCTATTTATGTGCGGATATTTTTTTCCTTTTCCCTGCAGGCATGATACTCGATCGTTTTTCTACGCGACGGGTGATTCTTTCTTCCTTGCTTATTTGTATTTTGGGTACTGTAGGATTTGCATTGACCACCTCCTTTGTTTGGGCTTCTTGTTTCCATTTTCTTGCCGGGATTGGACATGCTTTTTGTTTTTTAGCTTGCGTGGTTTTGGTTTCTCGGTGGTTCCCGCCAAGACGTCAAGCCTTTGTCATCGGTTGTATTGTGACCATGGCATTTATTGGCGGCATGATGGCTCATACGCCTTTGGTTTATTTGGCACAGCATTTTGGCTGGCGAGGGTCGCTATTGATTGATGGAGGCATCGGCGCTCTTATTTTGGTGTGGATTGCTATTTTTGTACAAGATGGCCCATCAGAAGATCTCAAGCAAAAAGAGTCTATGAAGAAAGACGATACGCCAAATATGCTACAAGCGCTGAAGTGTAGAGAAACTTGGCTTGC
>DAHWEW010000082.1:0-7923 GCA_027326225.1 Legionellaceae bacterium | reverse complement strand
GATATATATCTTGTACTACCAGCTTATACATCCATAGAACAAGAGCCCCCAGTCTATCACGGCAGTCCATGGCGATATGATGCTTACGTACCCCTCATCTTTTCTCATCCAGCCATCAAAGTACAGCGACTGTCCACCCCTGTAAGAACAACAGATATTACACCCACAATTGCCAATATTTTAGCCATCAGAGCCCCTTCAGCCTCAACGGGCCGGCCCTTAACTGAAGTCGTTCAAGGATTTAGGGGATGATAACGTATTACCTTAAGCTTAAGGACTTGGAGTAGAGGCAGGAGAAGCGTTTTTAGCCTCTAGCCATTTATCATAGGTCACGGGGGGACTTGCTGGTTGGAATGGCGCTTTCGCATCAAAAGGCGTGCCGTCAGGTTTTAGTAATCCATTTCCGTCTGAATATGCAATCATGTGCCCAGTTTTAGCATCCATAACAATGATAGTTTTCAAGAGGATAAGTTCAGATCAGTGGTTTACCAAACTACAGCCAACCGAACCGCGACCGTCAGGGAGCGGAAATTTCTAACTATTCCGCTCCCTGACGGTCGCGGTTCGGTTGGTGGCTACCTAAGGGCACGATTCAAGCGTCACAGCTCGTTAGTCGCGCCTCGGTAATCGCAGTCCAGTTGCTTATGAAAGCGGTTTGTTTGATCATTATGGCAATTTCAATTAGTATCGGAGGTGCTATTTGACTTTTTGTTTCAAGGATGAATGATGAAAAAAGTATTCAGAACTCTTTTACTTCCGGTTATGACCACATTTAGTCTGAGTGTACATGCTGAATTCTACTCTCCTTTGAACAACACACCCAATCCAACTTCTAATTGGTATATCAGTGCAGATATTGGACCATTGTGGGTGAATACCAATCAAAGTATGTCTGTAGCAAATGGCTCGAATTACCCCGCACCTGAAAATGTCGATGATTACAAAATCAACGCAGTCAAAGTACAGCCGATGATCGCTTTTTCAGCTGGACGTCGTTGGCAACGCGATGCCCTCTTTGCCCCAGCCTATTCCGTTGGCCTAAGATATCAATATTTTTTCCAGCAAACCATCAAGGGCAATATTTTACAATACTCACTTCCAGAATTTAATAATTATTCCTTTCAATGGCAGATGAACGCTAACTTATTATCACTCTATTCTAAAGTTGAGTTGCTAAAAAAAGGACTGTTCATTCCTTATGTCGATGGCGGCATTGGCGTTTCCTTTCTTGAGGCAAGCAATTACCAGGAAAACGCGTTCTCAGGTGAAACAGCACGAATCAGCCCAAACTTTGGCAGTCAAACCAGTAGCCAATTTGCTTTTAACGTGGGAGCGGGAGTTGATATTCAGCTGTCCCCACAAGCCCTATTTTCTATTGGCTATGATTTTCAATCATTTGGTCCATTCATTTCGAATTATGGTCAATCAACCTGGACAAGCACAAAACTTAATTTAGGAACTTTGACAGCAAACACAATCATCTTCAGTATCACTTATCTCATTTAAAATTAATACGTAAACGGTAACACTCACGTATTGGTGCTGATATCTCTACTCTGAATGATATATATCTGATGATCTTTCAAAATCCACTCAATATCCTGCGGCTGACCAAAAAAGTCATTTAATTCACGTCCCAAACGAAATAGCATTTGATATTCCTGCATGCTAAGCTTGCTGGCTTCTCCATGAGCATGAAAGACTTGACCTCTTTCATCAATGTGTATCGAAGATACTATCGCATGGCCCTCTGTCACCCCCTCAACCCCTCTTTCTGAAATTTCGAGATGCATCATTCCAGGATAATCACTTTGTGTAAACAACACACCGCCATATTGACCCTGAATATATGGCTGTAGAATGAGGTTTAAGACAATTTCAGTCTGCCCACTATATTGAGCGATCACGTCTCTTCTGTTCAATACATTTTGCCAAGCTGCACTGATAGCACTAACGAATGCATCCATCGTCTCAATGCCCGATTCTGAATAGAAAATACCCGCATAGCTATGTTCTCTGGAGTCTTCAACATTTGTTGATGAGCGCACGATGAGAGGTAACCCTATTTGAGATAACAATCCAAATAATTGAACGATCTCTTCATACAATGCCTCTGATAATAATGCTGCCTTTTCATCGTTAGCCTTCAAAGTTGCGTATTGGTAAATCTTTTCTACAGAATGATTTGGTAAAACAAGGGTTGGTGGTAAGTGAAATCCCTTTTGACACAGGTTAGCCAAACGTTGGGCTTTATTTCCGATAGAGGACACGTGGGTTATCCCTTCTAGAAATTCCCAAGCAAGCATTTTATTCTCAAATACATTCACTTGATTACCATGATGAATGAGTAATTTTGCCTGATCTTGAATGTTTGCTATGGGAAATTGCACAATCAGGGGGATGTTTTTTTCTCGTGCAATGATGGATGTATGACTTAAGTAACCGCCTTTCTTGAGGATGACCCCATGAATATGCTGACAACTGACGATTTGTTCTGGTAAAAGATTATCTGCAATGAGAATACTTCCTCTGGGCATTTTATTAAGCATCAAATGGTCTTGAAAGATCACAGCATGGCCCATAATGATTTGTTGATGGCCAGACACTCTGATTCCCGAGGCACTCGATTTTTCCTTTGTTGCCTCTGAAACCAACTGTTCTTGATCTTCTAGAGAAAAATCGGATGGAAAAGGCCAGTCATTTTGAACTTGCCAGGCATGATATCGGTAGTTTAATAAATCAAGAAGCTTATCTTTATCCTTTGGTAGATGACGAAAATCTTCTTTAGTTAAATACACCAAGCTCATGGGTACGTTGAGTTTCTTTCGTAATTTTTCCAACATTTGGCTGATCAATTGCCATTCTTTTAACTGCAACTGTCGCATACTTGTCCGAACCACTTCCGTTTTTAAGAATGCACGTCGATAATAGGACAGTGTGTCATCTTCTTCAAAAGGAAGCTCCGAACCAATAAGGCTTGGGTGTTCAGATAACTCATAATACGAAGGCAATGAATGGCGAGGAGGATTCAGTAATAGAGACATATCAATCGACCGATTCGTTGCAATCCATTGTAACTGTTGAAACGCATGTTGATGCAGCAAGCTCGTGTAACATTGCCACTGACCACTCTCTTTGCAAAAGGCATTTAAAGCGCGATTAAGGGTTCGTTTTAATTCTGAAAGAGAGGTTGGCTTTTCCAAATGCTCTGTTAGAGTGGTCAGTCTTAGTTCGGTTTTTGGAAGGATAATGGTATCAAAATCTTGAAGAATGGTATCTAGAGCCAAGTGTAATCTCATATTTAGGATTTTTTTTCTGATCCAGTTTAACCACCCTTGAGTAGAAAATATGGCTTTTTCAAATGTTTCATCAAGATAAATCTGATGAGAAAAAGCCATCCATTGATCTTTACATTGACTGTTGTACTTCATTAATAAGCCAAGTTTATACAAAGCCTTAACACAGCCCCCTTTTTTATCCCAACGCGAAGTTAACAGATCAAACATAAAAGGATTGGGATTTTTAAACACATCTTGGAAAAGAACAGAACTAAAACGCCGCTCACTGGTATTTTCGGGAGCAAGCTGATGATGCTTCAATAAAGCCTGTCTACTCACTACTCTTCGATCTTCATGATTGTGAAATAACTCTAAAGAAACGATGCTTCCTATGTGATCCAAATGAAGCAGAAAATCCTGTTGAAAAAAAAGCAATAAATTCTGAATCAATTTGCTATATTCAATGAATGTCGTTTTTGGTAGACCAACTCCTTTCTCTGAGTGTTTATTTGGCATCTCTTCTTTTAAAGGTTTACCGGTAAATAATCCTATCAGCGCTGATTCATCTCCCTTAGTCACTGTGAAAGCACCAAGGATTGACTCGTGAAGCGTATTCAATTGAATGGCAGACACACCATGGGGACAAACCTCATATCCACATCGTTTCAATAAGTTTAATTGATGGGTTGATGTATCTTTATATAGAGCAATCAATCGCCAAAGCAATAAATCAACCAAAAGAGGTGTGAGCAAAAATAAGCTTAGAATAAACGTCGTCGATAAAGAAATACGAAACAGATAAAGAGCACCGACCGAGAGCCCAACTATCCATAATTCCTGGATGGTTGGGCATGAAAAGGTACGGACATATTTTCTAGGCGCAAAAACCTGGCCCAATTGAACCAACATAAAATGAAAGCGCTTTTTGTCGGGATAAATGAGATGCAGCATGAGAACTGTAGCAAAAAAAGCATAAAGAGCATAAAGATACCTCATATCCATAGGTAAGTGCGTATTTTGTTCATAAAGATCAAAATCAAAAGGAATAAATAGATTGGCCAAACCCAAAAAGACAACCAGAAAACTCATCATCATACTGATGAATACATATTTCCATTGCGATGATTGGGTAGGCTTAGAAAAAACACCAGCAAAAAACTCATGCCAGCGAAGGGCAAAAAGAATGACAAATAAAAAGCAGATTAATCCTATGAGTCTACTGACAGGATAGGGGTTAGAAAGCGCTGGTGTGGTAAAAAACAAATGCGTCATGGAAAGCGGGCTTAAGAGCTCGGCAATTGCATCAGATGAAAATGTGCTGCTGATAATGGGCGTTTGATGCGCTTGTATGATCTTTTCATAAGCGCTTTTTAATTGTAGTGCGCTCATCTCCCGATGATTGTCTGAAAATAGGATTTCTTTGAAACCTGGTTTTTTCAGCAAATAATGTGCAAAATTTGAAGGAATATTAATAATAAAAGGGACATTCAGCGATTTTCCAAGTTTCATTAATTCATTAATGCCACCAGGTAAATAAAATAGTCTATTTTCATCTAATGCTTGATGCAGTATCTCCTGACCAGGTAGTCCAAACAAGGTAGATGATGTGACCCCAATACTACAATAAATGACAAACCGCTTATGCGGATTGCTTTTTATATAATCAGCGATACCTTGACCAAAAGGAATATGAATAGCACCCAGTAAATGAACCCGATCATAAGAATTTTGATCACGCACATCAATAAAGACAGGTTTTGAATCTGACTCTTGCCAGCTTTTTATGGTTTCAATACCGACCGAATGATTTTTAATAAACCATTGTTTGGGCAAAGGGATGGTTATCAGTAAGAGCAAACACAATATTTTGACAAAGTGTCGCCGCCACCATAAATAGAACTTTGTTTTGACCCAAATATATTTCAATAAAAGAGTCAATAGACCAAAAAGCAAAAAACCAGGATATGCAATACTACCTCCTAATAAAGCCAGTGTTTCCGGGGGAGGGATAGCATATGCGGGATTGATATAAATGGCTAAAAGACAAATGTTGAGCATCCATTTCAACAAACGTGTCACTGAACCCCCAAATCTTCGTTGCAAAATGAAAACCAATCAAACCAGTTTTTCATGAAGATCGCAACTTTATCCCTCGTCGCCAGAACCCAAAGTTAAACCTTGCTTCTCTTGCAAATATTCATCTGAATGTTCTTGTCGAGATTCGCAAGTGTCTGTTTCTGAGGTGGCCGGGGTGAGTAAAGATACTTTTTGAGGCATATCACGCGTTCTGGGATGCCAAAAAGCGGATTGAGAAGCCAGTAGTTCTGCCGAAGGTACTTTTTGTGGAAACAGTGTTTCTGACGGTGTTCTGCTGATTGAAGGCACTTCCGTTAATTTCAATCTGATCTCTGTTTCAAGCTGTATTTTCCTGATTTCTCCTCGAGAATCCACAATCCTTAACTCACACAGCTGCTGCCTCAAACAAGATTGACCACTTAAGATTTCCAAAATTTTCTGTGATAACAGTTCATCTTTCAAATGCTTATCCACATATCCTTGAAGATAAAATTTATTTTCGATATGACTAAAGCGAACCACCATCAATAAGAAACAAGCTGTTTTTTTACCAAATTCTTCGTTTTCTACAACAGTGTAATGCATCGTAGCATAATCTTGATAGCTCGCAGCGGGCAACTTACTTAAAATTCGGTTGATGCCAGCAATATAAGTTCGCAAATCATCTCCTTCGGATATTTCAACAAAACGCTCCCTTAAGGATACAGATACGCGCTGTGGATCTCTGGCAAATTGTTCAAACACTTCAGGTTTATGACAAATACTGACCTCATCTCCAGCAAGGGAGTACCACCCACCAAAACACATCATAGCTTGAATAAAAATCTTCTCGCGTTTACGAAAGGGCAGATCTAAATGCAATTGCGTTAAGTCATCAGAGTGAAGACCAAACACATCACGAAGTCGTTCAGCTAACTGAAGATGCGTTCGAACCCCTTTGATCTCATCTTTAAATTCATAATACAAGGATTCTATGTGAGCATGCATAGCATCATTATCCCCTGCTTTACACTTAGCGCGGGAATAAGCGATATCCAACATAATTTTGGCTTGTAAAGTACTGACATCATGATTACCAACAACACCCATGATCCCACCACGGTTAACTTGTGACTGTCTTTCGATGCGTAATTGACGTAATGAGGTTGAGTGACTTAAAAAATTCCAAATCTGTCTTTTTATTTCTCTTACTTTTTCTTTGTCTATTTCATGTTTGTCTTTGTCGACTTCATTTCGAAAGTCTTTGATATATCGAAGAAGTACTCTGCGCTCGGCAAGATCTCTGACGTTTATGTCTACTGCTTTTCCAAAGCGAATATCATTTTGCGAAACATTGAATTGGATGTGATAATGCGTCTCGTTTCTACAAGTAATATAAATCGTTTTTGGATGATACTGTCCATTTTTAGGCTCAATCAGTAAATTTTCAAACTCATTAATCGGCAAAGGAGGGGGAGATAAAACGATTTCTGCTAACCGCCGACTCTGATCGATAAAAGGTTTATGGCCATCTAATCTATAGCCCCCCTCTGTATTGTGTCCCCAATAAAACCCGCAGGGATGAAGACAATGGGTCAACATACAAGTAGATAATGCATCGCTATAGGCTTCAGGATTTGGGACCATTAATTCCCCAACGATAATCGCATTAGTGCCGAATTTTGACAAAACCAATTGCTGCACCAATTGATTTAAACGTCGTTGTACTCGAGCCGGGACATGCGTTAATGCATCGACTCTCACCCCCATAAAGCCATAGTCAATGATGTAGCGCGTGATAAAAGGCACCCATAACGTTTCAAAAATGCGATCTATTTTGGCCAAGTCTAACTGTTTGATATCAGTATTCACACCACGACTTTTAGTCCCTGTTTTATAATAGTCGAAACATTGTATATCGGGCCATCGCTCATGCGTTTCTTGGAGCAACAAGTCCTCTCCAAGTTTGCTTTGCAAAGGAGTAGGCTCATCCCCTGCATTGATTCCAACATGATTGGCCACCAAATCAAACAATGGAAACATGCCATTGAGTCTCACAGTTGCAGTCCATTGTCTTAATTTCTCTTCACAGGCTTTCTTACTTTTGCAATCAGGAAAAATCAATGGATTGAACGCTTCATCATCAGCCATTGCATATAAACTACCACTGACTTCGCTTTGACCATCTGGGTGGAGATGTCTTAAAGTGCCTGTTGCTTGCAAAGGAGACATCCACACAGCGTTATAGCCCATACGCGCCACTTCGGGTATATAAGCAGTCATATCATCGATACCCATATGCTCCAATAGATAACGACGATATGGAAACATATGATACATTCGTAACATTTGGTTCTTGGGATACTTTGGATGGATAATTGAGCTCATAACATCACCTAACACGAACAATCAGCACGGATAAAAATAACATCCGAAATGGATGTATATTTTGAAATCATATTTACTGGACTTTAGCCTTTTTTATAAAATTGACTAATAAACCGTCTTTGCGAGCGTTAACGAAGCAATCCAGATCACAATTTCAATTGAAAATCGATCTGGATTGCTTCATTTCGTTCGCAAAGACGAC
>DAHWEW010000081.1:0-7966 GCA_027326225.1 Legionellaceae bacterium | reverse complement strand
TTCTTATTGTGCGTTTTTATATGCTTCTGCCCCAATTTCTATACTGACCTCATCACTTAAATCAGGAAGTAAAGTCATCATGTTAAACTCTGAACGTTTGAGCACTGTTTTGCCCGTAAACCCTGCTGTGAGTTTGTCGTTGATTGGATTTTTCCCCACTTTATTTAAAGTCACCTGTAGTGTGATGGGCTTTGATACGCCATGGATAGTTAATAGGCCATGAACACTGGCTGAATTTTTGTTGATGGGGGTTACTTTGTCACTGACAAAAGTCGCTGTGGGATATTTTTCAACATCAAAGAAAAGAGGGCTTTTGAGATGTTTATCTAGTTCAGGAATGCCTGTGATGAGGTTTGTCAGTTGAATGGTTGCTGATACCTTACTATTTTGAGGCTTTTGTTCATCTAGGATCAGTTGGCCATTGGCATACCATTTTCCAATTTGGCTTGAAAAGCCCAAGTGATTGATTTTCCATATGACATAGGTATGTTGGGGATCCAAAGTCCATTGCATGGTTTCTGCATGGAGTGACAATGGGAGAAAAAGTAGCCATAGGGTCTTAAAAAAATAGACGAAAGTCCTTTTCATCAGTATCTCCGTGATTATTTTTTGACAATTGGGGCTTTTAAACTCCCTCCAACCAACCGATCGCACATGCCCTTGGGCAGGAAAACAAAGGCGTCAGCTTGTCTATCTTTGGTAGAGGAGCCGGCGCAAGAAGACACAGCAGTTGCGCAATCATTTAATCCTTTTTTCACAATGCCGAAACATTTTTCCGAAGATGAAGATGGAGAAGATGTATCAAGGCTATTGCTGTTTGCATGAGCATGAGTCATCAGCAGAAACGTAGTCATGGCGGTGATGACCATTTGATCGATAGATTTCATATGATTTTCTTAACCCTCTTTTCTATTATTAGGGTGTGTTGACAAATTCTAGTGTAATCTAATGAAGGATACTCGACTAGTCCCCCAGTATTGCCCTCAAACGTTTAAACACACTCGCTTCTTTCTCATAGCATAGAATGTTTTTAAGATATTTTCTCACCCCAGATTCTGTTATAACCCCTTCTGGGGCATAGATAGGATCGGACAGACAAGGCATATGACGATGGCGACGAATGATAAAATTAGAAACGGGCAGAATCATATGGACGCTATCAGGTATTAAATTTTGCATGACTTCCACATAAGGTAGGTATTCTTTATTAAGGAATCGATCCATCAAGTCATGAAATGAAGTGAGTTCTGAAAGCGATGCTGCCCATTTAAACGCATCTTGGACCCTACCTTCAAAACAATAACCAATACTCAATTTTTCACAAAAAACACTCAGTCGCCCTGTTTGAAACGCTATTTCTGCTGCACCAAAAAAATTTTTCATGAGACGTTCTAAAAATTGTCTATATGCTTCTCCGTCAGTGTGTTGAATGTGATCGGTGTGTAGAGGTAACTTTTCTTGTAGATAGTATAATTTTCCGAATTGAGTTGTGACATGATTGATAATATCTTGCTCATTATAAATAATCATGGCAACCCCTGGTAGGATGATCTTTTGCATGGCTTTACGCACTTCCTTACTCAGGGGGAGGGCATTGATGCGCACATGAAGGATTTCTAAATGAATAGGAAAGTCCTCTTTTTTCATATCTTCTGTAGAGCCTGTATCGCCTTTGGGACGGAGTTGGCTTAAGGTGGTTGTTGTGAATAATTTATTGATTAATACATTGTTTGCTTGATTTTTTGCGCCCAATAGCCCCCTTTCATAGTCTTCACAGATCACTTGAAGACATAACATTTCTTTGGTATCCAGCGTTTCTTCCTTTAATTTATGCAGAAATTGCATGAGTTCTCGCATGAAAGGGTGGGGGGCTGTAGAAGTAAAAAATGTCCCAGCTTCAGCGGTCGAAATAACTCTTGTGAGCATCAGCAAGTCATAAATAGCGTGTCGATCTAATATGATTTCATACGTAGGATAAGCATAGAGTTTCATCGTCGGCAAAAGATTTTTAATGAACTTTTGCAGAGACGTTGGGAAATGATGCATGGTGTTCTCCATTTCTTCGGGTTTGAATGCGCCACTTTGAAAGAGCATATGTTTCCACTCTGACTTAAAAGTGTGTAAGAAACGGGCATCATTGGGTTCTGGATGAACATCGATGTATCTTCTTGTTGCTTGTATCAACTGTTCATTTTGAATTTTGTTTGGATTGATATGCATGTCTGTACGGTAGGCTTGCTGAGGTGGGTCGCCATAGATGTCTTCTATCCATAATTGTTTGGTTAATTCTGGATATTCTTTCATTAAAAAAATAAGGATGGTTGCCTGTTTAGACCGTGCGGCATAATGAATGATGGTACATCCACTTTTGTCTTTCTGCGTCACTAGTTTTGGATAAAAATCTATCACCCATTGCATCATTTTAGAATTGGTCGCACTTTTCGCAATGATATGGGCGATATTGGCGCCATTTTTTGTTTTTTTATGCATCAAGGCAGGAAAGTTGTCTTTCACCCATTGTAAAGGTGCAATTTCGTCAGAATTGGCACCACAGTGAGAAATATATTCCCCCCGCTCTGTTTTTTTCTTTAATAAGTGAGGATGATTGTTTTTAATCCACTGTAATAACGCTATCTCACCGGACCAGGCAGCATAATGAGCAATGTTTGCATCCTGATTGGTATGGGTGGAGAGCAATGAAGGATGATTATCTTTTATCCATTGCAACATATGAGGGTTAGATGAGCATGCGGCATAATGGGCAAACGTGCGGCCTATATTGTCTTTTTCATATGTTTTTAGGGGATAGTTTTCTTTGTTTAACCAATAGATAAGCGAATGATTGCCTGCTTTGATGGCATGATGATAACAGGTAGCGCCATCTTGGTCTTTGGCCTTCATCAGAGCGGGTTCATTTGTTTTGACCCAGTCGATTAATAAAGGACTGATAGACCAAGCTGCATAATGGGCGATGGTGAGGCCGTTATTATCTTTTAAAGTCAATAAGTTTGGATATGTGATCTTAAGCCATGCCAATAAATTAGGGCGGTATGCATTAGCTGCAAAATGAGAAACCGAACGACCATAATCGTCATTGATATTTAATAGCCTTGGGAATAGATTAATAATCCAATGATAGGCGAGAAGGTTCCCACCAAGTGCTGCATAGTGACCGATATGACGACCACCAATATCTTTTGCATTCAGTAAATTAGGATGAGCTTCTTTGATCCATTTGAGTCCAGTAACATGACCTGATAGTGCTAAATAATGAACAGGTGTGGCTCCCCATGGGTCGGTTTTGGACCAAAAAGAATCCTCCATTGTTTGAAAATCAAAATCCTGTTTGCCAAGGATAAGCAACTGCCAAACAGATTGGATACGGCACAAAGATTTCTTGGGTCCAAAAGGGCCAACAGGTAAGTTTAGGAATATTCTTTCTAAACTGGCGCCCTCTTGTAAAGCCAACTGTAATACGTCTGCTGGTATGCCTTTGTTAATCAGTGTTGCTTGATAATCAATCACATCCTCATCAGCCATCATGTCATCTCCGTCATCGGGATGTAGCAGTGGGTCGTTAAGTAATGAAAGTTTCCAAAAAAGTCATGTACTCAGATCTCGTATATTCAATACTATACATTAATTGTTATTTTATGGTACAATGCCCAATTTTTAATCAAAATAGATATAATTTAATGCATTCATCAGCCTCAAATCCATATCTTCATGGGACAAGCTCCTCTGTATTAGCGTTGCTTCCTAAAACCGACTTCCAATTATTCTCACCCTTATGGATGATGGAAAACCACCAGATAGCACCGATTTGTGGTGAAATTACAGAAGGCGGTCTATCAACGGCTATTTCTGATTCAAGACTCGCTTTTGGGCGCATGAAGGTCTATACCAATACTTATCCTTCCTATGATTTGGAACATATCCTTGATACGTATGCCATTCCGAGTGCACCTCAGAATCAAGAAACATTGGTGATTAATGCCATGAATGCTATCAAACGAGGCAAACGGATTGCTTATAGTAATATTAATGAAATCCTCGTTCATGTGATGCGCTTAAAACAAATGGGTATTGAAAATTCAGTCTGGATGAGCGATGAAGACATGGCTGATTTAGACAAACAATTGGAAGCCACCTATCAGTTTACTTATTTGATCTTATTATTGGGACGAAATATCAATCCTGATGAACACATTGGACAAATGGATCCCCAGAAGAGAGAGGATATTTTAGATAGTATTTTTGCTCATTTGACCTATGATGCCCTTTTGGAAAAGATCATAGCAGCAAACATAGACATCAAATCAATCTATGAAGATCCACACCCATCTCTTGAATCCTTACAAAAAGTCACTGATTTATTAGCCATTCCTAAAGAGTCTATCGTTCAATCTAGATATAAGAATGATAAAGCCCGAAAAGTAGTGATAGATAATCCAAACGTTTTTGTGGTCAACGATACACTTTATACCAAGCCCAAATTCAAGCAAGGCGAGTTCACTCAATTTAATCCAAGCTATTTGGCTTGGCGTATGTTACAAAATTTATCAGGGTATACGATTGCAGATCTTTTAACGGATTTTACTGGTTGTAGATTGGATCAAGCCTTTTTTGACTCATTACATCCATTGATAGAAGAGAGTGCAAAAGCCTTTGGGCATCGATTGTCTATTCTTCGCGAGGTCTTAAAACGACCACCCAACAATATTTATGATACCCCGTATCGAACCTTTATCGATAACTCATTTCCAATCATACTCATGATGGATGATGAAGAATCATCTTCTGAAGACTCGAAGCTAGAATTATTGTTCCCTAATACGATGGAATATCGAACCAAAGTTCCTTTAAAGTTAGGTGAAGACATCAACATGATTGCCACCGATACGCCGGCTCATCAAAAGCAGATTGAATCGTATCTTCAGAACGTTCATTTATCTCATGTGAAAGTGACTACGTTTGATAAACTACTTCAGAAAAGTCGACAAGTCGATATTGATAATATTTTTAATAAAATAGGTCAAGAAAATTCATTTTTGATGGAAATAGTGAAACATTATCACCTGGATATGGATCATTTTAAAGCACATCTACTGGCCTATCAAAAAGCGCTTATCAGTGAGTTGGAATTTCTTCACGTAGACTACGACCATCCCATCAGGGCTGCCAAGGCATTGGCACAGTTAAATCGCGAGATGGATGCAAATAGTTTTATCACATACTTTGAAACGTTTCATCAAGAAGCACAAAACTCAAAGTTTTATCCAAAAACACGGATACTTGCAGCAGCTCTTTGCATCATTCTTGCAGCCATTGTGTTCAGTTGTTTGTTTGGGCTGTGTTTCAGTAGTGTATTCACTCTTCCAGGGATTTTCATAGTTGGCTCATTGGTTGGAACAGTCTTAGGCTCACTATGTGAGCTGTTCTACTTACCTGATCAATATCTCTCATATCAACCCGTCCATGACTCAAAGCAAACGGGCTCTAATCTATATGGCTTTTTTAAACCCATTGTTGACTCTCTCTCAAAGCCTGTGATTGATTCTGTAGAGATTGCTGCACCTACAGTTTGATTTCGTTACAAATGCTATGAAAGTGTCCTATAGTTAAAAGGATTGGGGACTCATTCACCTCATCATACGTTTAACTTGGTATGGATAGGATACAAATGTCGACCCAGACAGCACATACAGCAGGGACCAGACGATGGTCTATGTTATTGATTTATAATATTTATCGTTTGATAAATATCATTGTGTTGTTTGGATTATTTTGGATGAGCACGCATACTCATTTCAACAAAATAGTGTTTGTTACATCGCTTCTATTTTATCTCTTGTTTGGACTTCTTTTCCTGTATTTATGTTATTCCAAGGCCATCAAATTTACCCATCAAGTCCTTTGGTCAGGCACCATTGATACGATTGTTCTGGTATTGTTTATCTATCACATTGGTTATATTCAGTCAGGCCTTGGTATATTGCTCAGTGCTCCCATTGCTATGCTGAGTATTTTGGTGCCTGGGCGTTTGGCTATCTTTTTTGCAGCGGTTGCCAGTTGCATGCTTTTATTCATGAGCATTTTTCAATATGAATATATGGACGCTGAAAATTTTAACACCTTTTTTTTAACAGGGGTGTATGGCGCAGGTTTTTTTGCAACAGCACTCACGGCTTGGTATCTCGCCTATTGGGTGAGGTTGAACGAAAATTTGGCAAAAAATCGAGGTAAAGAATTAGAGAATATGCAACGTCTGAATGAATATATCATCGAACGATTGCAATATGGTGTTTTGTATGTTGGTAGTGATCGGCATATCAAAGTTATGAATAAAGCTGCTCGTCAATTTTTTAACCTAGATGAGTATAAAACCGACATGATTTTAGATGAGCTATCCTCCGATTTGTATCAAAATTATCTGAAATTTCTCAGTAGGAAAAGTGAAAAAAAGTCTATTTCAGCACAAGTTCTCTTAGAAAACCCCTATTTGCAAGTCCATTTCTTCAGAACCTCTGCAACTTCAAATCCAGCGGTATTAATTATTCTTGAAGATATGTCTGTTATTTCACATCAAGCGCAACAACTAAAACTGGCTTCTTTAGGGCGATTTTCAGCCAGTATTGCTCATGAGTTACGAAATCCATTAGGAGTTATCCTACACGCAGGAGAGTTGATGGGTGATACAGTCTCTTTAAGCGAAGAAGACAGTCGGCTTCGAGAATTGATCATCAATAACTGCCATCGGATGGATAGAGTCATCCAAAATGTGCTACATGTATCAAGAAGACAACAGGCAAAGCATCAATCCATTCGCCTAAAACAATTTCTGAATCAATTTAAACATGAGTTTTCTATGACTCATGATTGTGACATGATTTTAGAGATTCCAGTGAAGAAAAAAAACACAATAGCATTTGATAAAAGCCAGTTAGAGCAAGTACTCGTGATTCTTTGTGATAATGCGATACAGCATGGGCGAGATGAACAAGGTCAGGTACATATCATCATTTCGGTGAAACATAAGGGAATGCGTATCTCGATATCTGTTTGTGATACAGGACCTGGTATTCCTAAAGCATTACTAAACAATGTGTTTGAACCTTTTTTTACCACTGTTACCACAGGAACAGGGATGGGATTATTTATTGCCAAAGATCTTTGTGAAATCAATCATGCCAGGTTGATGATTGTTGAAACGTTAAAAGGGTGTTGTTTTGAGATCATATTTAACCAAAATCATGAGATAGAGTTATGAGCAACATGCGTGTGTTGGTGATTGATGATGAGCCTGATATTTGTGAATTGTTGTCGTTAACATTAACACGTATGGGGCTTATCAGTGATGTGGCGGCTACTTTTCAGCAAGGCATTGATTATATTGATACAAATCATTATGAGCTTGTTTTAACCGATATGCGGCTTGCGGATGGTGATGGTTTGGATATTGTGCGTTACGTGCAAAAACACAAGCCTCTCTTACCCATTGCGGTTATTACAGCCTATGGCAATGTCGAAAGTGCGGTGAATAGCTTGAAAGCAGGGGCATTTGATTACGTTTCAAAGCCAGTGGAATTGAGTGTGTTAAAGGCGCTGGTCAAAACTGCCTTGAGAATGAAGCAAAAAATACCATTACAAAATGATGGATTATTACTGGGTGAAAGCCCTGTGATGGTTGAATTACGAAATAACATCAATAAATTATCCAGAAGCCAAGCCCCGGTCTTTATTTTTGGCCAATCAGGGGTTGGAAAAGAATTGGTTGCACGATTGATTCATGCCAATGGGCCTCGATGCGATCAGCCTTTTATCCCAGTAAATTGTGGTGCAATACCCATGGAATTGATGGAGTCCGAATTTTTCGGCCATAAGAAAGGAAGTTTTACTGGGGCTTATGCTGATAAAGAAGGGTTATTTGTGGTCGCCAACGGAGGCACTCTTTTCCTTGATGAAG
>DAHWEW010000080.1:0-7983 GCA_027326225.1 Legionellaceae bacterium | reverse complement strand
GCCAAAAGACCGAGTCCGTATACAGATTTATTAATTTCTTGTCCATCACTATTGGGGGAATCGACTAATTTTATGATGAGATTTTCCAAAACATCTATCTTTATTCGGCCTATTAAATGGCCTTGTTTTGCAGCGAGCCCAACACCACGGAGACTATTACCAATAGAAAGAGCAACTAATCCCGGAAGAGTATGTAACATCTTCAGAAGGCGCTCTGTGGTTTTGGCTTGAATACTCCCTTGAAAAGCGCCTGTTTTAGCCAGGCCACCCAAAGCATTCAGACTGCCACTGATGTCACCCTCTAGCTCCCCTGTGGGTTTAAGTTCTACCAATTTGTCATAATATTTCTGAATGACTTCGTCAGGAATAACACCAGTCAAATAGTTTTCTTTAAATGCTAAATATAGACCATGTAAAACAGTACGAATTTGTATTGCTTTAACATAGGGATCACTGATCATCTTATCAAGAAGAGGTAGTAAGATATCAACACACAATGTATGTTCAAGAGACTTTGATTCAGCAAGAGCACCTAGTCCACTTATCCAATCATTGATCATATGAGAGTCTGAATTTTGGTCAGCAATCAATAATGCCAATGATTTCATCACAACAGACAATGGAAGGACATCCTTAAAATGCCCCTGTTTAGCCAAAAATCCTAAACTGCGAAAGCACGTACTAACTGCTCTGGTTTCATGGGTACACTGTTTTAAAACGATCTCTATGATTCTATGTATAGTCAATGGATTGAACTCACCATCGAGTTTTTCTGCTCTCGCCAACAAGGCTAAACCATAGAATATACTGGTGAGATGTTTGTGTAAATTTTCTTCAAATAGTTCGTTTATAGTTTGTAGTAACTTGTCTAAAATGCTTGTAGGAATCACGCCACTTAAATGCCCAGTATCAGCAAGTAACCCAAGCCCATGAAAACTATTAGCGATATTGATGTGCTCTAATCCTGACATGTGATTCAATTTATTCAGAAGCGTGACCATTTGTCTCGAATCAACTTGACCCTTGAGCTTACTGATTACTATGTCCTTGATGGGAGCATCGTCATCTGCCTTTTTCCCGCGGGATAAAAGGCCTAAGCCATATAAACAAATACTCACCGCTTTAGCGTTAGTACCAGGTATTTTGATACGATCATTTAATCGTTTGAGAAAGAATGTTAATGAATCGATACTGATGGGAATAGGACTGGCTTCACAAAGAATCCCTGCATAGTATATAAAATACCCAATCTTTACTGGAGCTCTAGGGCCTCGCCAATCTTCCCATTGATAATAACCACTTCGATCTATTTCAGTACCACAGGTTTCAATATTTGCAAAGACCTGCCTAGTTTTTTCAATAAATGTTTGATTTTTTGAAAGGGAGTGATCATTTTTGATGACCTCTGCTAAAGTTGCCAATTGTGTTTCTGTTTGCTCCATGAAGCTAGGTTTTGGTCGTCTTACCGGAGCACTTGGGTCTTTTTCATCGTATCGGGGTTTTTTGGGGGCTGGACGGTCTTGTCCTGACGAGAACTTATACATCGATGCTCACTTTCATAAAAACAAAGAAAGATATTGTACTACATATCATTATTTTGGTAAATAATAACTCATGAAGAGCAGCTGCGATTCACTTTTCAGATCATATTTATCCTGGATGATGCATCTAGCGTTTCATGAGTGATACAACTCTAGCAATTTTTCTTGGGCGCTATAAGTGCCATTTCTCATAGGCTTGAAGGTACCATCTTTTTTCATTTCCCACGCATCATGGTTATCTTTGAGGTAATTTTTAAATACTTCCTGTTTGATTCGTTTCTGACACTCTTTATCGAGAATAGGAAACATCACTTCGATACGATTGTAGAGATTTCTTTCCATCAGATCAGCACTAGAGCAATAGATGTGCTCTTCTTCATCATGAGCAAAATAATACACACGATGATGTTCAAGGAAGCGCCCGACAATGGAGATGAGGTGAATGTTGTCTGAAATGCCAGGGATACCAGGTCTTAAGCAGCAAACACTTCTGACAATCAAATGAATTTTAACGCCAGCTTGAGAGGCTCGATATAGTGCTTGGATCATCACCAGATCGGTAATGCCATTGATTTTCATCATGATCTTTGCTTTTTTTCCTGCTAAAGCTGTCATCCGGCATTGCTCAATCCATTGGAGTAAATTTTTTTGTAGGGTAAAAGGAGCATGGCATAATTCTTTTAATTTGATGTTTTTACCAAGCCCTGTTAATTGCTGAAAAATAATTTGGGTATCTGAGGTAATGCTTGGATGTGCGGTTAATAGTCCCAAATCGGTATACCGTGTGGCTGTTTCTTCATGGTAATTTCCTGTGCCAAGATGGACATAGCGTTTCAAATTACCGTGGACTCTGCGGACAACTAAAGTCATTTTGGCGTGAGTTTTAAAGCCCACCACGCCATAAAGTACCAATACACCGGCTTCATGCAAACGATTCGCCAATTTCAAATTCGATTCTTCATCAAAACGGGCACGAAGCTCAATGACCGCAGTCACTTCTTTGCCAGAACGTGCGGCCTCAACAAGAGCTTGGACAATCACTGATTTAAAACGAGTGCGATATAAGGTTTGTTTGATGGCCAATACTTGTGGATCAGCCGCTGCTTGACGCACAAAGTCAACCACCACTTCAAAGCTTTGAAAAGGGTGATGCAGTAAAATATCTTGTTCATCAAGAATATGAAATAGATTGTTTTTGTTTCTGGGGAATAAAGGATACTGTGGGGTGAAAGGAGGGTATTTCAAATCAGGTCGGTGAATTTTATTGATGGCACTGAGAAAGCGTTGGAGATTCACTGGACCATCACAATAGTATAAATCTTCATGATGCAAATGATATTTTTGTAACAGAAACTCAGTGATGGTGCTCGGACATTTACGGTCAATTTCTAAACGAACCACATGTCCATAGTGACGCGTGAAAAGTTCACGTTGCACAGCCGCCGCCAAATCTTCTACTTCTTCTTCTCGTAAAAAGAGATCACTGTTTCGGGTGAGGCGAAAGGCATAGCACCCATTGATTTCCATCCCAGGAAAAAAGCTATGAACATGGGCTTTCATGATGGAAGATAAATAGACAAAATCGCTGCCACTATTACAAAGCTCTGAAGGTAGACGAATGATGCGTGGTAAAGAACGAGGGGCATGGATCACGGCGTAATTGATGTCGCGGTCAAAAGCATCTGTGCCCGTCAAAGAAACAATAAAATTCATACTTTTGTTAAATAAACTTGGAAATGGATGCGCCAAATCAAGAGCGATGGGGCTTACAATAGGTAACACTTCATTATGGAAGTAATGTTTTGCCCATAGGTGGATATCATCTGTCCATTCTTGGGTATGATAGAAATGGATTTGTTCATTTTGCAGAGCGGGAATTAATTTATCGTTGAAAATGCCATAGAGCTTTTCGATCAAAACATGAGTTTTTTTACTCAGCCGGCTTAACACTTCATCTGCTTGTAGACCATCTAAACTGAGTAATTTTGAAGAAATGGCCACTTTTTCTTTTAATCCAGCGACACGGATTTCAAAAAATTCATCCAGATTACTACTACAAATGCAAAGATAACGCATTCGCTCAAGAATGGGGATGCGCTCGTCATTAGCCAATTCTAACACGCGCTCATTGAAAGCAAGTGCGGTAAATTCGCGGTTGATGTAATAGTCTGGATTGTCCAGAGGATCCACGTTTCATCTCCAATACACCAGGGTTGTCTCATACACCAGTATGCATCATACTGTCATTTTGCCAAGAACGATGACCTCGACAAAAAGAGTGTTTCAGCGGACCAGAAAAAAACAAATCCCAATAAATGCAATAAACCCCCAAAAAGGGGACAACTGTAAAAAGGCTAGTGCTAAAAAAAACAATATGCAAGCCAATAGCAACGACCAAGAATAATAGACCTCTATGATCCCTACAGCAATGGAATAGGAGGCTGCGGCTAAAAGAGCGAGTGCGCCATATTGGACTGAGATCATGATTTTTCGAGAGGCGGGGCTTTCATGGTTGCTTAACCATTTGTAGCCCATGAGTGCTAATAATAATCCTGGTAGATTTAAAGCAACGACCGCGGCTATTAGGCCCGTCAGGCCTCCTGCTTTATAACCAATCATAGCCGCGAGTTTGACGCCCGTTAATCCCGGGAATAAAAAGGTAGTACCTACCATTTGGATGAATTCTTCGGCACCCACCCAATGTCGATAATCCACGGCTTCATACTCCAATAATTTCAGCATGGAGTTGCCACCGCCTAAAGAAATAAGACCAATTTTTCCAAAACTAAGGATGATCTCAAAGAGTGTATTCATGAGGTGATCTCTTTGAGAAATGAAACATAGTCTGTACTGTTTGTACGTCCTAATACTTGTTTGGTGATTGATTCGACTAATGGCAGCGCTTTAGATTCAATAGCGACACTGAAATAAATCTTGTTGTTTATAGAAAGCCTAGCGAGTTCCATTTTCACTTTAGGCTCCACTGCAAATGTGTATATGAATACTACTTTTGAAATTTGAATTTGCAGCGCATGCTGTTGAATATAGGCTACATCTGTTTCATCATTCTCTTTTTCTATCCTCCAAAGTGGGTGCGTAAAAGAGTTGTTAACAAGTCGCTCTTTTTTGCTATAGGCGATAAAACCTCTTTCTTTCTTGATGAGGGGTTTATAAAACAGTTGGCCATCACGACTTTTAAGATTGTAATCATAGTGAGGCAATAGAAAATAGGTGTCTTCCTTCGGCTTTATCTTATAAAGAGACAACTGAAGAAAATGATCATCTAAGCCCATCAGAGGGATGATCTCTGTCTCTGGCCAAAAAAAACGGGATTCCCAATGGCATGAATTGGTGTCAAGGGAATCAGCGCTCGGTATTTGGAGGAGATGGGTTTGATTGATTTCAAAATTCCATACTAAACGTTTGTTCATAAGAAATGGCAGATGTGATCTTGACCTTAAGCTTTTAACACTAGGGTATTTGGCTGAGTGATGCAAGCCTTGTTTGCTTAATTTTTCTGAATTGCTATGATATCAAAGTTTATATAAGGGACTGATATGGCAACTCTATTTTTTCTATTTTACTTGGTATGTTCTCTCTTTGTGCTTTATCGCGCGATGAATCCCGTCGTTTGGGAACTCACCAGTGGTGTTTATTTGCTGGTGGCAACCTTTGTTATTGGGATGTCTTGGACTTTCGGTATTTTCATATGGTTGGCCATCTTTGCTATTGAAGCGATTCTTCGGCTTGAATCATTGCGTTTAACCATCAGCCATTTGCTCTACCAACGTGCTGTTAAATCGATACCAAAATTGTCTAAAACAGAGGAAGAAGCGTTAAACGCTGGTGATGTTTGGCTGGAAAAAGATATTTTTATGGGCAAACCAGATTGGCAGAAATTGGCTGTGATATCGACTGAGTTGACGGCAGAGGAAGACGCTTTTCTGAAGCATGAAACAGAAGAATTGTGTTCACTCTTAGATGAGTGGGACATCAATCAGACCAAGGATCTCTCCAGCGAGGCCTGGACATATATCAAGGAAAAAGGATTTTTAGGTCTCGTGATTGCCAAAGAATTTGGTGGTAAGGGATTTTCGGCACGAGCTCATTCTGATGTGGTGATGAAAATTGCAAGTCGCTCAGCGGTGGCCGCGGTGACTGTGATGGTTCCCAATTCATTAGGACCAGGCGAGCTTTTACAACATTATGGCACTGAAGAGCAAAAAAAGAAGTATCTCCCGAGACTTGCCAAAGGCCTTGAGATCCCATGTTTTGCACTGACAGAACCTGAAGCAGGCAGTGATGCCACATCGATTAAATCTGAAGCTATTGTGGTCAAGAAAAAAGTTGCAGGAAAATCTGTGCTTGGCTTGATGCTGACGGTCAATAAAAGATGGATTACCCTATCCCCTGTCGCAACGCTTATTGGACTCGCGGTTCAATTAAAAGATCCAGAAGGGTTATTGGATGGAGTCGGTGCTGAAGGGATCACTTGTATCTTGATTCCACGAGATGCTGAAAATCTAGAGATTGGCAACCGACACTTAGCCGCTGATCAGCCATTTATGAACGGTACCATTCGCGGTGAAAATATCTTTGTTCCTATCGATAGCATCATTGGTGGACAACAGATGGCAGGCTCTGGTTGGAGAATGTTGGTCGAGTGTTTATCGATTGGTCGATCCATTTCATTGCCCGCATTAGGTGCTTCTTCTTCTGCTATTTCTTATATCACAGCGGGTGCTTTTTCGCGTATTCGACGCCAGTTTAGTGTTGAAATCGCGCAATTTGAAGGGATTGAAGAAAAATTGGCAGAAATTGCAGGATTGAGTTATTTGACGAATGCCACAAGACTGCTCACCGTTGCGGCAGTGAATGAGCATAAAAAACCCTCTGTTGCTTCTGCCATCACCAAGTATTCCAACACTGAACTGGGGCGTATCGCGGTCAATGACGCGATGGATGTGCATGCTGGGCGTGCGGTTGTGGTGGGACCGAGAAACTATTTAACCAAATATTACTTAAGTATCCCAATTTCGATTACCGTCGAGGGCGCAAATATCATGTCGCGTAATTTGCTGATTTTTGGCCAGGGATCGATGGCTTGTCATCCTTATGTGCGTGACGAATTTTATGCGATTGCAAAGCAAGATAAGGCGACTTTTAACAAGCTGATTTGGCAACATATCGGCTATTTTATGAGTAACTTTGCCAAGACGCTCTGCTCAGCATGGACCGGTGGGTGGCTTATTTCTGTCCCAAGCACCCCACTTTATCGCGAGTATCAATTTTTAGAACGCTTAAGTTATGCTTATGCTTGGTTAGCAGATGTGTCTTTGATTTATTTGGGAGGAAGCTTAAAACGTAAAGAACGTCTCTCGGCAAGACTTGCAGATGGGATGTCTTACTTATACATGGCGATGGCCGCTTTGCATTATTGTAAACAACAGGATGAACACATCGATGAACAAACCCATGCTAAGTGGGCGGTCTCTTATTGTTATTACCATGCCCAGAAATCGATGCTGGCATTTTGTAGGAATTTTCCTTCACGACCCATAGGCTGGTTGCTTCGGTGTATTGCTTTTCCCGGAGGACAAACCATGCCATATCCTGATGATAAACTTGAGAGTCAATTGGCAGAGATGATGACACAAAACAATCATTATCGAACACATCTTTTGCAGTCTCTGTATTTAACCGGTGACGCCAGTCAGCCCCTAGACAGGATGGAGCACGCGCTGCAATTGATCCTCAAAAACACAGAGCTTTACAACAAAATCAGTGACTTAAAGCGATATACGTCAGGCAGTTTACAAAAAAAATTAGCTGAAAAAGTAGCTGCCGGGGCATTGACTCAAGCTGAAATGGATGAGTTGGTTGCTGTTGAAAAAGCACGATGGGATGCCATGCAGGTGGATGAGTTTACTTATGACTCGATGAAAAAGAAAACCTTTGCATCTGTCACAGGAGATCAAAAAACACCATTTGATGAATAAATATCTACAAAAGAATGACAATTTGCTATAATTCTGACTAAATGTAGATCTTAATCTGAAATGCTAAGCGAGGGTTAAAAATGGCGCTTTCACTCGTTAAAAATCCGAATCAAGAGGGCTCCCCTCCTTCTTCGGCACAAATCATTAGAGCTATGGAAGTGGCATCTACTGCAGAGGCTGCTGAAGCGCTAGAAAAAACCGCGCGCGAACGGTTACAAAAGGTTGCGACGGAGCCCGCAATCCAAACAACGATTGAGATACTTGATACCAATGCTCATAATAAGAATTACCAAGAACAGATCAATGAGAGTAGATGTTGGCAAGGGTTACCGCCACTCACGGAAGGTCAAATCAATTTACAAGGACGAGTTGCCGAGCTTGCTAAATCAACGGATGAGCATGGCATTTCTGTGGACATGTATTTTGATGTGCTGCCGACATCC
>DAHWEW010000007.1:0-16493 GCA_027326225.1 Legionellaceae bacterium | reverse complement strand
AGGGATCAGCAATTTAGAGGTCAGTCAACGGATTGCATCATATATCAAGATGCATCCCTTGCAATTTAATCACCCCAATCCATTGAAATATATTTTATTTTTCAACGATAAAAATGTGCTTTGTGCCTTAAACATCGATGATGTAGATAACCCGATTGAAATAGGCGCAACTGAAGTGGAGGCGATTGATAATGCGTTAGGGTGTAGCCCTGTGGAGCGCTTTAGTTTTTACGATCAATCGCACATCGTTGGCGCTGATCTGAGACAGGCCAGAAAAGCCAATGCCAAGGTATTGGTGGATAAGGACACCCAATTCCAAAACTTTTTGCAGGGCTCTCTTCGCATGCGAGCCTTACAAGATGAGCAATCCCTAGAGGTGATTATTCCTTCTAATCTGAACATTGATTCATATGATTCATTGATTCAGATGGTCGTTGGTAATGAAGAAAGACAATTGGCACAAGATAATTTTATGGCCGCACAAGCCAAAATGACCAATATCATTCGGGCTGATTTTATCAAACGCATGCTTGAACTCCCCTCAGAAGCTGTGGAACAAAAACACCGCTATGCACAAGCATTTAAACATTATTTTGTCGAAAAAGCCGCGGAAGATTTTTTTGCGGTATATGGTGGGTTGGCAACCATGCAACCTGCCAAAGATATTTTAGCGTGGCAGCGAGCACGTTTACTGGCTGATTGGGAAACCGCGTTAAAAAGTCTCCCTGAAGAGGTCCCTAATATTCAGAGTGATGCCATCAGTTCACAGCTGGATAAGATCATCAGCGAAACATTGCCCATTTGTCAGGATAAATATTTAAGTCCAACTCGACAAGAAAAAGGCTTAGAAGTCGAAGTACAAAAAGAAGTACAAGTTGAATTGCAACGAGAAACGCAATTGGAAAAAGAGTTTTTCAACCCATTGCTTGATCCTGAAGAATATCAATCTTGGAGATATTTTGGATTAAATCAGGGGTATGAACAGTTTAAAAACGCGAAATCTTTGAGTGTTATTTGTCGTGAACATTCATCAAAAGCGCCAGAGTTTGGAGAGATTTATCTTTCGCCTAATTATTTAAAAGCTTATAAAGGACAAAAGCGGTTCATTGGTGTTCATTTAAAACCTATGCACGCGCTTCTTTTTAGAAAACGTCCTGATGGCCATTTAGACTGTATGATCATAAGCCAGCAAGAACTACAAGAGTTGACCACTATTATCCATGAAAGAAGCGCTCCTAACTTATGGATTTGTAATACCGAACATGAGGTTTTGGAAGGCAACATGCCGGATTCTGTCAAAGACAATAAAGACTATCAATCTTTGATTGAACAGGCCCGCTTTTTTAATGGGGAATTGCAATCGTTACTGGATGGGGACTTGCCTCTCAATTGGTTATCGGAAGGGACAAATCAAAAATTGGCCTTTTTTGAACAGTACTTATTGCCCTATCGGGACACGGAATTGAGTGATGTGGTTGTGCTTCGGCAAACGTTATCACAACGACAAAAAGCATTTAAATACATTGCTGAACATCCATTAGATGATTATAAAGACTTTGAATGGTCAGTGAAAATCAGTGAGGAATTGACAGAAGTAGATATTGAAGAATGTGAAAATCTCGTGAAAGCTTTTCAAAATGCGAGGCTTGATTGGCAGGGTCCTGAATTTTCTGAAGAGTTATGCACCACGGGTATCCGATTATCCATGCAATCTTCTTCTTACTTCACCCATTTCTTTGGGCAATTGCAAGCGCTTCGCCAGAAATTTCCTAAAGATATGGCGACCATTCAAAAGCCATTGCCTGCTATTATTGATTCTTTATTGCCATTATTAATCAGAGAATATCTACCAGAAGTGGCGCGCAAAGATCAATCTCTTTTGCAGTTTTTACTGCAAAAATACAGTCTTCAAGAACCTATCCCTAGCATGTTATTAGTCGCTGATTGGTTGGTTGCTCAGGGTCAATACATCAGTGCGTTGAATAAAGAGGGAGAAAGTGCTTTTGATCTTGTGATTCAAAGTATGGGTGAAGATGCTATAAAAGCGGTACATTGGCTACTCAGTAAAGGGGCCATCTTGCCATCTTCTTGGGACAAGGCCAGTAAAGACCTCATGGAAAAACTGATTGACTTACCAGAAATCAATCAAAAAGATAGTTTTCTCTTAGCTTATGTCGATGTCTATTTTGATCAAGAAGAGCGCTTGTTAAAGGTCATGGAACTTTGTGGGGCATCAAACGATGTCATCTTAAGAAAGATCATCGACGTGATCAAAACGCCTTCGCCCGAGTTTATACAACAGTTAATCCATCTTCATTTGTTTAAAACAGATGCGGTTTTTGTGGCATCCGTTCTGCTAAAAACAAGTGGCGCGCTTCATCAGTCACTTGTGACAGAGATTTGCTCGCAACAGGAGATAAACCCCGAAATATTAGAGGTAGCTATTGTACAAAATAAATACAAAAATGTGACGTTTTATCATGATATTTTTCATCTCTTTCTTCCCATACTTACCCCATCTCACCTCAAACACCTGATGAATGGTATGCCAAAACAAATACCAGATGCGAGTGAAGGGGATGGATGGGCTGTTGTGTTGCACCAACTGGTGAGTCATGAAAATTGTGATGAAGATATGCTTGAACAGGCTATCAAGTATGCCCTCTCGTTTCCAAATTATGCCATGAACCCTTTTTGGCAACCTTTCTTTAGACAGCAGTATTGGAAAAAAATTAAAGTGGCTAAATTAGGACAGTTGATCTTAACAATGGATGTAGAAGCTCAGAGCAAGTGGATTTCGGAGGAAGGGTTAATTGACTACCTAACGAGTGGGGAT
Source organism: Legionellaceae bacterium (assembly GCA_027326225.1). Lineage (GTDB taxonomy): Bacteria > Pseudomonadota > Gammaproteobacteria > Legionellales > Legionellaceae > DAHWEW01. The sequence continues at coordinate 13,657 of DAHWEW010000007.1, read as the reverse complement.
GATATCAAAGTCAATAAAATGCTTCTTGAAAATCCAACTGTCATGCTCTCTCCAGACAACCTCATCGCGATGATCAGAAAGTCGGACTCTGCTCTTGTACAAGACCTATCAGACCTTATTGCCGTGCATGATATGTGTGATGATAAGGTATATCAAGTGATGATGGAGAGTATACCCGATCATACACTCGCTAAAGAAAAGTTGTGGAAACGTTTGGTATCTGAGGGACTATTTGTCGGTAATGGGGAGCTTGTTCGTCAATTGTTTCTGAAAGTTGAGAAAAAAGTGGTGCCTGAAATGGCGCTTCTCCTTATCAAGCATCCTGCTGTTCGGATGGGTGTATTACAGTTGATGATTCATGAAAATTATCTCAATTGGTCTGATAGAAATACCGAGGATACGCTGCTTCAATCACAGATTTTTAAGGTTAATCGAGATGAGCTTGTCGATATATTGGTGAGGACAAAACGCCCAGATGTTTGTAAAGTACTGATTGAAACAACCTTCCTGACGCTATCATCAAAAGAACTGCTCTTGATGCTTGAACACTTGGATGCGCCTTTTTTACAACAATTCTTACCTCGAGTATGTGCCTATTCGTCTACCGATGAATCTGTGTTACAAAAAATCATTGAAGTGATGACAGATCCAACATCCGCATTAATAGATGCCTTGTTAGCACATCCAATATTGCTGACATCGGATGCCTTGAGTATGCGACTGCTTGCTAAAAAAATGTCAGAAGCGATGCGGCAAAAAGTTGCTCAGAGATTGACTTCAAAATCGGCAAAATTGATTGCTGAAGCGACTGTATTGTCAAATTTAATCCTGAATGCCTTAGGAAATGCAAAAGAGTATCGACAAATCCTCATCTCTCATGACATGCAAATTTCAGAAGCTCAATTGCAAGACATGTTAAAGACGGTGGTTTTACCAACAGGGTCAAAACGAGAAGTCATGGACTTTTTGCAGCAAGTGATGGCTCATAGTCGTGTCAATTCACAGATCTTAGAAGCGGTTATCTCGATTGCGTGCAAGCTAGGATTAGGATCAAGCGATATTTTTTGGCATGATTTTGCACTTTTACAATGGCAGGAGCTTGAGCCTTCCCAATTATCGACTCTTTTTATCCATTTGTGTCCGGGAGCTCGTGATCTCTTACTCAAAGGGACAACATTTATCCTCAATAAAGAAAAGATTGTGGCTAAATTGATGGTTGGATGTCAAGAACCTATCATCTTCAGTATGCTGCTTGAGAATTCCTATATTGATTTAACTGCTGAACAACTCTTGCAATGTGTGGCAGTCTTAGAAAATAAGGCCTCATTGGAGGTATTCGTGAGCATTGCTTGTCACCAAGCATCAGATAAAGAAGTGTGGCGAGCGATAGTTAAAGCGAGCAAAGCACCAATGGACGAATCATTGGTAAAAGTGTTGTGCAGACAAGAGGCATTTTTCACTGATGTTGATCTGATTTCTCTACTTCTTAATAAGAGTTATGAGAATACTCGACAAATGATCCTCTTGGCACTATCGTTGAATGTTCACTCCTCCCTTCCCATGATGAACTTGATGATTCATGAGAACCAAAACCCTATGGATATAGGGGTATACCTGAACATCTTGTCGACATGTCAACATCAGTTAGAAGAAGAACATCTCATCAGTATGTACATGAAGTTATCAGAGCAGTCTGAATCTTTGCAAATGAAAACATTAGAAGTGTCTAATTTGTTGCAACAGACCTTAAATCATCCAGAAGGAAAAGAGAATCTTCTTGAAACAGTCTATAAGTGTGCTGTGAAGTTCACTGGATCAGGGATGAGTGATTTTTGGCGAAATAGGCAAGATTGGGAACGTCTGAATCCAGAGGCATTGTGTACATTGTTTATAGAAGCACCAGAAGATGTCAGGGTGTCTCTATTTCAGTCTGTCGTATTTGAAGTATATCGCAGTGATATCCTCAATGTGCTTATCACGAAAGGAGATGTGAATTTACATCGTATATTACTTCTGACGAAAGAACTCAACCTCACCTCGGTTGAGCTTTGGAACATAGTTATGTGTTTGCAAGATGCAAAACGAGAGGCCATGCTTCATTTGGTTTTAAACCATAGAGCGCTTGATGTATTTGTGTTGGAAAAGATGATTGAGACTTTAGGCGCTTCTCTTAAGGACGCAGTGTTAGATGCTTTGGTTAATAAAGAGATGTTCTTCACACATCCTAAGCTTGTAGAGCAGTTACTCAAGAAAACATCAGGACCGGCTCATCTTATAGTTGTATCAAATTTAAGTAGTCTTCTCACTATTGAATCGCAAGTGGCAAAACTTCTTATTTTTGAAACAGACGATAAGCGTGTGTTGCAAACCATCATAGAACGTACAAGACATTTTAAGGACGATGAACTGATAGAGGCATTGTTTAATAATGAGACCGTGATAACAAGTGATGTTCTTATCAAGACATGGCTGCAAAAATTACCTAAAGAAAATCGTGATGAGATCATGTTTCGGTTGTCTAACCTTGAGTGGCTGAATAATGATGTGTTAGTGGTGATTGTAAAGGAGACAGTCGATCCAGAGATTTTGCAACATGTGATTGAACATCTCTCTTTTCCGGAGAATGGAGCGTTAAGCGCACTCCTTGAAAAAAAGGAAGTGATAGAAAATCCTCATCTGGTTCAACACTTGCTGAAACAATTGAAAGAGAAAGATGTTGACTTTGTGTTAATTAAATTGGCTGAAAATTCAAATCTATCATCACCAGTAGTTCATGGTATCATTCAAGTACTTGTAGAAAGCGGCATGACCGATCACGTTTTACAATTTTTTAGTGCCCATCTAGAGAGAGAACATTTAGACAGTCTGCTTAAAAATGGCATTAACGAACCAAGTGTACTCAAAAATCTTAACTCCTTTTTGTTATTTTTCCTTAATCATCCAAAAACAGATGCATCTCTGGTGAAAGACATCATGAGCTTTGCCTTGCATCAAATTCCACCAAACTCTACTTTTTGGGAATCACTTCCTGAGAAATGGATCAAACTGGATTGGAATGATGAGGGGCTTTGGCAAAGATCAGAAGATGAATTAAAAGAGCTGATACAATCAATGCATCATATAGAGGAACTTAATTTAGCTAACAACTCATTAAGCAAAAAGGATCCTGTAAAACTGGCTGAAGTTTTTGCATCTCTGGGGCCTAAATTGACGAAAATCAATTTGAGTCAGAATATGTTAGATGAGCAATTTATGCCTAAAATTCTAGAGCTCCTGCCCAAAAGCGTTCAATTCATAGCCTATGAAGATGACGAATTCAAACCCAGAGCAGAGATTGAGGCTTTGTTTACTGATTACTCTTTTTATTTCAATTGTCTTGCAGGGCTTGCACTTGTTGCTGGAGGGGCCGCTCTCATTGTGGGTATCGTCGCGTTAAGTCCAGTGATGGCAGGAATTGGATTTGCAGTGGTGGCCACGGTTTTGATTGCCGCGACACTTTCACACTATGGATTCTTTGCCCCCAAACCCTCACCTAAAATGGTTGATGCGCTTGTGGATGAAGATATGAACTTGCCAAGTAATAACTCGCCAAGTTATGCAGAAGGGTGATAGGATCAACACATTTGACACGCCCTAAATGTAGTCAACCATCTCAAGCGAGGAGAAACCAATGCTGGTTACATTCTATTCTGATGCGTATGAAAACATCACCATGTTTGGTGATGTGGCGCATCGATTGTTAATCATGATGGGACAAAGTGGCACAGTACCTGGCGCAATTTTGGCTAAGGATGTGTCTAAAGCTTTAACGAATTTGAATAACGCAATCGATAGAGAAAAGAAAATCATCCCTCCAAAACCTGAGAAGGGCGATGATGAGGATGAAGAAGCGGTGAGCATCGCTCATCGAGCTTTGCCTTTGCTTGAATTACTGAGTCATGCTGAGAAAAAAAAATGTGATGTGTTGTGGAAATAGCCAATTATGATTACCCTTCGCCAAGCCACATTGTCTCGTGGCAATAAGATTTTACTGGCTAATGCGAGTGTTCATCTCTATGCGAAGCAAAAAATCGGATTGGTGGGAAGGAATGGTTGTGGTAAATCAAGTTTTTTTAGTTTACTACTGGGGGAACTCTCAACCGATCTGGGTGAATGCCATATCAATCCTCATTTGCGAGTCAGCCATCTTTCACAACAACTCCCAGACAGTGAAGAGCGCGCTCTCGATTTTGTCCTGGCGGGAGATGATGTTTATCAACAGCTGATAAAGCGCCTTTTTGATGCCGAACAAGCGGGCGATGATCATAGTGTCCTTAACTGCCATGAACAGCTGAATCAGATAGGGGGCTACAGTAAACCTGCTCAAGCTGCATCAATTATGGCAGGCCTTGGTTTCAAAGCGAAAGATGGAGAGGCTCCAGTCAATCATTTTTCAGGTGGTTGGCGAATGCGGCTTAATTTAGCACGGTGTTTGATGAAGCCTGCTGATTTACTGTTATTGGATGAGCCTACCAATCATCTAGACATGGAAGCGATTTTTTGGCTTGAAAAATGGTTAAAACTCTATTCTGGAAGCATCATTTTAATCTCACATGATAGGGAATTTTTAGATGCGTTTGTGACGCATATTTTACATATCGATTCAGAAGCTATCTCATTATATCCAGGAAATTACACTCGATTTGAACACATTCGTGCAGAACAGTTGCAAGTAGCAGAAGCTCAATATGAGAAGCAACAGACCAAAATCAATCATATGATGGATTATGTTCAACGATTTCGTGCCAAGGCATCAAAGGCCAAACAAGCACAAAGTCGTCTCAAATCCATTGCTAAAATGGATGTGTTGATAAAAGCGCATATCGACTCTCCGTTTTCTTTTGAGTTTTATCCAACAAAACGTCTTAATCCCCCCATTCTCAAATGCGATCAAGTGACAGCGGGCTATCTGCCTTCTGCTCCTATTCTTAACAAAGTGAATATCATTTTAAACCCAGGAGACAGAATTGCGCTACTTGGTCCTAATGGGGAGGGGAAGTCAACGTTGATTAAAACGTTAACCGGCCAATTGCTGCCTTTATCTGGGACAATCCATCGTTCTACCCATTTGAACATAGGTTATTATGCACAGCATCAGCTTGAACAATTGGATTGTCAATTAAGTCCTATCCAAACCATCCAATCGTTGACACCTGATGCGAGAGAGGAAACCATCCGCACTTATTTGGGTGGTTTTAACTTTATAGGTGATATGGCAACCCATCCTATCTTGCATTTTTCAGGTGGAGAGAAGGCACGTCTTGCCTTAGCAAAGCTTGTGTGGTTGAAACCCAATCTGTTGTTATTAGATGAACCGACCAATCATCTAGATTTAGATATGCGTGCAGCCATTGAAATCGCCTTGCAAAGTTTTGAGGGCGCTTTGGTACTGATATCGCATGATAGGCATTTATTAAGATCGGTTGTTAATGATTTTTATCTTGTGTATCAAAAAGAAGTGCAACCATTTCAGGGTGATCTGGATGATTATCATCAATGGTTACAAAGTCAAGACGCGAGTAGGCAAGGCTCCAAAGACAATAGCACGGCAAAATCAAATGAAACGCACCGTGAAAAACGAAGTTTACAAAATCAATTGAAAAAGCTTGAACAATTGATGGTTCAATATCAAGCAGATATTCTGGAGGTTGAGGAACGCTTGGCACAACCTTCCATGTATGAAGAAGCTGAAGCAAGTCAACTTCAAAGCGTACTGCAAAAACGAGAAGACTTAGAAAAACGGTTAACACAAGTTGAAGAAGACTGGTTAATGGTCATGAGTACGCTGGAAAGTTCCTAATTTTTTGTAAAAAAACCAAATCAATTGTATAATTTTAGCGAATATTGTAATTGTCGTATCTTATATGCCCAAGAAAAGCTCGAAAAAAGATAGAGAGTTTCTGCAGAGGAAAATCTTAGATGGGAGAGATTTGGAAGCGCTCCCTTCTGAAGAGAAAAAGGCATACCGCTCACTCAGAATTAATGCATCACCAACAAAATTAGATATCAGCTCATATGACAAAGATAAGTTACATCAAGTCATTCGTGAAGTGAACTGTAATAAGTACAGTGCTATATTCAGGAGATCCCTCGCAAGCTCGGGATGACGGTGCTAACGGAGCAAGACAAAATCAGTGAACCGCTGTACTAGAGTGTATTGACAATTCATTTAAAAACATTAAGTTATATTCAAATTTTGTGACCATCTCTCAGGGACAAGCCGCGTCACGTAGGCATTATAGAACAATGAATAGACTCTAGGATCACTTAGTCAATTGTAACAAGAGTTGTTTGGCTGCAATTTGTTCTGCTTTGCGGCGATTTTCTCCCGAGCCATGTGTAGATATTTTCAAACTTTTAACTTCACACACGACGTGAAATATTTGGTCGTGCTCTTCACCCATAACCTTAGTTAAAGTATAAGTGGGTAGGGAGCATTTTTGTGCTTGCAGATATTCTTGTAGCTGTGTTTTGGGATCTTTTAGATTCTCATGCAAATTTGGATCATGAAGTCTTGTATGGTATAAGTTCAGAATGACGTTTTCTGCGGCATGAAATCCACCATCTAGAAAAATTGCTGCAAATAGGGCTTCTAATGCGTCAGCGAGGATTGAGGAACGTCGAAACCCCCCACTTTTGAGTTCGCCTTGACCTAAATAGAGAGAGTCACCCAGTTCTATCTCTAGTGCAATTTTTGCTAACATTTCTCCCTTGACCAGAAATGCTCGTAATCGGCTGAGTTGCCCTTCACTTTGCTCAGGAAACGTTAAAAACAAGCGATTGGCAATCACAAAGCTTAAGATAGAGTCCCCCAGAAACTCAAGCCGTTCATTATTGGGTAATCCTGCACTACAGTGAGTTAATGCCTGTTTTAATAAAGCGTTTGATTGAAATGTGTACCCTAATCTTCGTTGTAGTCGTTCAATGTTATTCTGCACTCACTTTTACCTCTTGGGTTGCATTAAAATCAAATAGTAATCGAATATTGCCCACAAAGGGACGAATGACTTGATATTTGACAGAAATACGGAATTGATTCTCCCCATCTGGGGTGATGGCAATTTCATCCGGGGTGATGTTTTCTATGCTATTGACTTCCAATTGATTTAAAAACCTGTCCTGTAAAACATGGGCATTCGTTAAGGTATCATTGGTAAATTCAGAAGGAGCCAGCGTATTTAATGCTCGCAAAGAACTGGTCACTTCATAATACTCAATATAAACAGGAATGATGCGTATGAAGAAAATAGCTAGCATGATCACCACTATCATGGTTAATAGCATCCCAATCAAGGTCATTCCCTTTGTTTTAAGCATGTCTCCTCTCCATTCTTTAATGCTATTTGATCAAGTGTCCTATTTTAGACCATCTAACCATATCCGTTTTGCCATTCCAGCTCATCCAAACTAAAAAAGCTTTACCACGTAAATATTTATCGGAGACAAACCCCCAAAAACGGCTATCGGCGCTGTCATCACGATTATCTCCCATCATGAAATATTGGCCTGGCGGGACTTCAATCTCAAAGTCAACGGCTTCTGCATCTGGACGAATGAAAATGTCATGCACAATGCCTTGCAGGTTTTCACTATATTTGGCTACAGCCTTTCCTGAGCTTTCGTCAGTGGTATAGCCGAGAAAAGTTTGTTTCATTTCCTGGCCATTGATGGTTAGTTTTTTATTGTGGTAGGCTACTTTATCACCAGGAACGCCTATGACCCGTTTGATATAATCATAAGAAGGATCAGGAGGCCATCTAAATACCGCAATCTCACCCGTTTTAGGGGAGGCGATTGGTACGACTTTCTTTTCCAAGACAGGGAGTCGAAGCCCATAAGCAAATTTATTGACTGCCAAAAAATCACCCACTAATAACGTGGGTTCTAATGAGCCTGATGGAATGCGAAAAGGTTCGATTAAAAAGGATCGCAACATCAAGACAATAAAAAAGACAGGGAAAAATGATCGAGAGTATTCAATGATACGCCCGGGTTTTTCTGAAGGGCCACGCTTTTTTGCCCAGAACATGATATCAAGCAAATAAATACAACCACTGATGAAAGAAAGAAGCACCAACCAAAAAGCAAAATTCATACATTAACCTCTATTTTTTTCGATCTGTTTGAAAGACAGCCATAAACGCTTCTTGTGGGATTTCAACATGTCCCACTTGTTTCATGCGTTTTTTCCCAGCTTTTTGTTTTTCCAGTAACTTGCGTTTGCGAGTCACATCACCCCCATAGCATTTTGCGGTTACGTTTTTACGTAAGGCTTTGACGGTTTGCCTTGCAATAATGTGGCTGCCAATAGCAGCCTGAATGGCTACATCAAACATTTGCCGAGGGATAAGTTCTCTCATTTTGTCAACCAAAGCTTTGCCACGACTATTCGACGCACCGCGGTGGACAATCACCGCAAGCGCATCTACGCGCTCACTGTTGATTAATATATCGAGCTTGACCAAGTCTGCTTCTTCAAATCTTAAAAAATTATAATCTAAAGAAGCATAACCGCGACTCACAGATTTTAATCTGTCAAAAAAATCAGAGACGACCTCATTCATGGGTAGGTCGTAGGTCACCGAAACTTGACGGCCGCTATAGGTCATGTTGACTTGCACGCCTCGACGTTCAACACACAAAGTAATCACTTGCCCTAGATAATCTTGTGGGACCAAAATATTTGCTCGCACAATGGGTTCTAACATTTGTTTGATTTGTTGGGTAGGGGGTAGGCGTGAAGGATTATCTATCATGATGGTTTCATCTTTGGTGGTGATGATTTGATAAATAACCGTCGGTGCTGTTGAAATTAACTCTAAGTTGTATTCGCGCTCAAGCCTTTCTTGGACAATTTCCATGTGTAGCATCCCAAGAAAGCCACAACGAAAGCCAAATCCTAAAGCGTCTGATGATTCTGGTTCGTAAAAAAGAGACGCATCGTTGAGACTTAATTTAGCCAATGCTTCACGAAACGCTTCAAAATCATCGGAGCTGATAGGAAATAGACCGGCATAAACTTGAGGCTTGACGCGTTTAAATCCTGGTAATGGTTTAGAGGCTTGATTTTTTTCAAGGGTCAATGTATCGCCGACAGGGGCGCCTTGAATTTCTTTAATTCCGGCAACCAAGTAGCCTACTTCTCCAGCTTGTAACACCTCTTTAGGCGTACGTTTGGGAGTAAAAATACCGACTTGATCCACTTCATAGGTTCGCCCAGTCGACATGACGCGCATTTTGTCCCCTTTGCGTACGGCGCCATTAACGATACGTATCAAAGAAACGACACCCAAATAGCTGTCAAACCAAGAATCAATAATAAGTGCTTGTAGAGGGGCTGTAATGTCACCGACTGGAGGAGGGATGCGAGTTACGATGGCTTCCAGAACATCTTGTACTCCCAATCCACTTTTTGCACTGACACGTATGGCGTCATGCGCATCTAAGCCAATGATGTCTTCAATTTCTGTGATGACTCGCTCAGGCTCGGCTTGGACTAAATCAATTTTGTTTAACACAGGTAAGACTTCAAGTGATTGATCAATCGCTGTGTAGCAAACGGCAACCGTTTGCGCTTCAACACCCTGGGCTGCATCAACGACTAATATAGCTCCTTCACAGGCAGCGAGAGATCTAGATACCTCATAGCTGAAATCGACGTGTCCTGGTGTATCAATGAAATTAAGTAGATAGGTTTTACCCTCTTTTGAAGTGTAATTGAGAGATACGCTTTGAGCTTTGATGGTGATGCCGCGTTCACGCTCAATATCCATCGAATCGAGTACTTGCGCCTCCATTTCACGATCAGACAAACCACCACATAGTTGAATAAAACGATCAGCTAACGTTGATTTGCCATGATCGATATGGGCAATAATAGAAAAATTACGGATCCGAGATAAATCACTCACCTGAAATGCCTATGAATAAATTGCCACATTTTAGCCTATTTACAAACGATTCTCTACAGTGCGCCGAGGATAGGGACTCGAGAGTTGTTGAATGCGTCTTGTTTTGATAAAATTAAAACCAATTTGACTCTAATTATTATGATAAAATCATTTCATCAAAAGAGTTGATGACCCAGTCTTTCCCATATATCTACGTCATGTCGAGCTTTGCGAGACATCTCCAACCTATCAGGAGAGCCCTCACGTTGTTTGGGATGACGCCCGTTTTGACTGATGTTTGCCCCAAAAGGGCTAGAGCGCTTAGGAGAGATTTTCTAAATTTTGGAGAAAACTGCAAATGATGTCTATTTTTAAAAAACCTGAAAACCGTTCGGTTGTGATTCCTAGTGTTATATTGGATGATGATACCTGTACTCTTTCTATCATCGAGAGCAACTCTCATATATCCAAATTTTTTGTAGGTTGGATATATGAGAGTTGCACCCAATACATACAATATCATTGAAAAATTTAAAGAATATAGAGATGATAGCACAACGTTATTTTTAATAGGTGAATCATGCGCTACTTGTGCAAGCTGTTTATTGCCACATTTTTATCAATGGTAACTTATTGTTCCTTTGCCGATCAGTCATTACTCAAACGAAAAGATGTTCAACATTTTATCAACCAAATGGTTAAACAACATCATTTTGAAAAGAAACAATTGGTAGCGATTATCAAAGAGGCGCAATTTCAACCTCAAATCATTGAATCCATGGATAAACCATTTGAAAAGAAAACCTGGGATGTTTATAAAGCATTGTTTCTCACGCCAGAGCGTGTACAAGCAGGGGTAGATTTCTGGCAAGCCAACCATGAAGCTCTGGCAAGAGCTGAAAAACAATACGGTGTTCCTGCACAAGTGATTGTGGCGATCATTGGTGTAGAAACCTTATATGGTAAACATCAAGGGACATATCGGGTGTTAGATGCATTGACAACCCTTGCCTTTTATTATCCTAAGCGCTCACCGTTTTTTACCAAAGAATTAGGTGAGTTTTTGTTGCTTTGCCGTGAGCAAGGTGTTTCTGCTACACAATATTTAGGATCTTATGCCGGTGCCATGGGTAAGCCCCAATTTATGCCTAGTAGCTATCGGTATTATGCGGTTGATTTTACCGGGAATGGTAAAAAAGATTTGATGAACAATGATAGTGATGCGATTGGAAGTGTGGCTAACTATCTGCATCATCATGGTTGGAGAATGGATGGCGGTGTGGCTCAATTCGTAAAAATGCATGGATCAGGCTATAAACATCTTGAAACCAATACCAAAATGCCGAATTACTCATTCAAGCATTTGATTGCGTCAGGCGTGGTGCCCACTTCAGCAGTCGTTGATCATCCTAAAAAAGCGGGGTTGATTGAACTTTTCACCCAAAATGGTGAAGAGTATTGGTTGGCTTATCCAAATTTTTATGTCATTACGCACTATAATACAAGTCCTCAATATGCCCTCGTGGTCTATTTATTTTCAGAGGAACTTTATAATCAATGGGCTTTGGAGCATCGTAACAATGCTCATCCTTATGGATAGGTGAGTGCTGATCTATGGCGACATGCATTTTATTTGCTGAGCAGCTTGATGACGAGCAATGCTTGAGTATTGTCTTTGATCAAAATGATCAGGTTATCGAGCCTTTGGCCAAACGTCCTTTGTCTGAGATCAGAGCACTTCAGAGTGGGGCGCGAACCATTGTTGTGTTACCTTCCGTGTGTAGTAGCTTTCATCGTCTTGACTTACCTTGGCTTTCAGAACGTAAAAGTATGGAGGCTATTCCTTATGCGTTGGAAGAAGAGTTGGCCCAATCGGTTTCCACCTTACATTTTTCTTTTGAAAGACAATATTATCAGAATAATCAATATCTCGTGGTGGTTACTGATAAGCAGTATTTAGTCGATGTAATGGCAAAGCTTGATCAATTATCTATCGATTTTCAAGTCCTCACACTTGATTGGTTTGCATTAAAGGAAAATGAGGCATGTGTCACAGAAGATGGGTTGTTGGTTTATGACAAGACTTTTATCGGTGCCTTGCCTCGAGAGCTGGCTACAGAATATTTAGAGCGCAATGATAAGAATAGCGAGATTTTTTACTTCAATAATAGTATGTCATCCTTAAAACAGGAGCGTTGGACAACAATAGATGATTCATCCTTCTCATGGATTGCAGCACGCTTGTTGAAAGGCAATATGATGAATCTGTGTCAAGGTGATCTGTTGCATGATAACAGCCAAAAATCAGTGCGCAAATGGTACTACATCGCGTGTGCCATGTTCGGTGTATTGATCGTTTCGGTATTGTTATGCAAAGGCATCTCTCTTTATATGCTCAATAGAGAAATCAGCGCCCTTGATAAAAAAATTGCGGTGATTTACCGTGAATTTTTTCCAGAATCGAAGACTGTTATTAGTCCTAAGTTTCGTATCGAGCAATTACTCAAATCTAATCTTGGCAACGAAAATGAGGCGCTTCTATGGATTTTGTTAAGTAAATTAGGCAAGGTAGACGATGTGAAAAAAGTCACGATTGAGCAGTTTCGTTTTCAAGGCAAAGTCTTAAGCGTGACGCTTGCTGCGCCAGATTTTTCTACCTTGGAACATTTGGAGCTTAGCTTGCAAAAGGCCCATGTAAAAGTAACACAGCAGCAAGCGTCATCGCAAGAGCATCAGGTCATAGCCACTCTGGAGTTAAAAATGTGAAGGGATCTCTCATAACTTATTGGCATCAATTGAATGAGCGAGAACATTTGGTGCTTGCGGCAGGCGCCATCATAACTGTTTTTTATTTATTTTATTTGATTATTTATTCGCCATTGTCACATGCTGTTCGTCATAAAACGGGTCTCCTTGCTGAAAAACAAGAGACTTTGGTTTGGATAGAAGAAGCTCGTAAAAGTTATAAAAAGCAAAAGCCTCGAGAGTCATTGGCAAGCAGTCAATTATTAACGGTCTTAGCCGATCATTTAAATACGACCTCATTTAAGCAATTTCCTTATCAACTACAACAAACAGCTACGAGTGACATTCAGCTGAATTTTGATAAAGTACCCTACAATGCTTTTATGACTTGGTTTTGGTCCATGAATCAAAAATATGCACTAAACATGAAGCAATTTAATGTGTTTAAGTCGGATGTACCGGGAATTGTCAAGCTCACGATGATCATCTCAACACACTAGGGTCTGTTGACGATTCATTTTTGCAAATTCTCTATGATCCCTACGTAGCGAGGCGTGTCAGCGGTATCTATAGTTCTACTGGATGACTCGTAGGAGCAAGACAAAATCGGTCGCTGTAGCAGCTTTTCATCATAGAAGGATGCTCATCACTCATCGAGCCCATTTTGGACGTTCTTCCAAGATTGAATAGCAGCTTGTTGTTGCACATCCGTTGGCAATTGTTTTAAAGCTTGAACAGCCGCATCTTTATTGGGGTAAGAGCCATATACCCCTTTGTAATATGTTTTACCTTCTCTCTGATATTCTACTTCTGCTGAGCGCTCACTTTTGGGCGCTTTAAATAATGTGCCAGCAACATCGGCTGCTTTTTCACTATTTGATAATTCAATGGTATACCCTTCGGCACTTTGACTCTTCACCCAGGATTTATCGAGATCTTTATGAGAAGTAGGTGCATTCGATGTGCCTACAAAATAAGTATTG
>DAHWEW010000079.1:0-8116 GCA_027326225.1 Legionellaceae bacterium | reverse complement strand
CTTAGAAAGCCCTTCGAGACGCGTGCTACGCACGCTCCTCAGGGCGAACGGATTAGGGAAAAATGGCTAAACTCGAGTAGGTAAAAAAATAGAAAAGCTTGTTCCAGCGCGATTTAGAGAGGAGCACCCTGAGCATCGGCTCCATTTTTTTGAAAATCCCAGAGCCCGAGTCATGGGGGGCGGGCGTGAGCTCTTTGCCCAAAAAAAAGATGGTACAGAATTTGCTGTAGAAATTGGCTTAAATCCTTTGATCACAGAGGACGGCAGTTTTGTTCTGGCTTCTGTTGTGGACATCACTGAGAGAAAAAGAGAGCAAGATAGATTTAGGCTAGCCATTGAAGCAGCTCCGGCCGGTCTTTTAATGGTCAATACGAGCGGAGAAATTGAACTCGCAAATCAACAAACACTTAAAATGTTTAAGTACAAAAGAAAGGAAGATCTCATTGGGCTAAAGGTCGAATCTTTGGTTCCAGAACGTTTTCGTGAAAATCATCCCAAATCTCGTAAGGCTTTTTTAAGGCGTCCAATGACCAGACCGATGGGAGTTGGTCGTGATCTGTATGGTTTAAGGAGTGATGGCAGTGAGTTTCCTGTGGAAATTGGGTTAAATCCATTAAAAACGGATACTGGCGTATTTGTGTTAGCTTCTATTGTTGATATCACCGAAAGAAAACGTTCAGAAGAGATCATTCGGAAAAGCAATAGGGAACTTGAGCATTTTGCTTATGTTGTTTCTCATGATTTAAAAGCGCCATTAAGAGGAATCTCTACCATTGTTGATTGGTTGGTTGAAGAATATCAAGATAAATTAGATGCTGATGGGAAAAAATATTTGGATCTCCTTGATAAAAGATCTAAGCGCCTACAAGGCTTGATTGAAGGTATTTTAGCTTATTCACGGATAGGACGTGTACAAGAGGCGTTAGATATTGTGGATTTAAATCAAGTGATTCAAGATATCAAAGAAACGCTTATGATTCCCAAGCGGATCACAGTCAATATCCCTCAAAAACTGCCAGTGATCTGTGGTGGGAAAACACATTTTTATCAACTGTTTCAAAATCTGATGAGTAATGCCATCATTTATAATGATAAATCACAAGGATTCATTGAAATTGGTTTTACCGAACGACCTAAAGAATGGGAGTTTTTTGTCAAAGACAATGGGGTAGGGATTAATGAACAGTATAAAAACAAAATTTTTGAACTTTTTCAAACACTAGAGAGTAAAGACAAGCACTCATCTACAGGAATAGGCCTTACGCTCTCTAAAAAGATTGTCGAGCTTTATAATGGTAAAATATGGTTTACATCCATTGTTGGCGAAGGAACAACCTTTTATTTTACGTTAAGTAAAGAAATATTAGGGGTAATTTAATCATGTATTCAACAAAGCCCATCCTTTTATTAGAAGATGATCTCATCGATCAACAGGCTGTAAAACGAGCTTTTGAAGAGCTGAAGATAAAAAATAAGCTAATCATCCGAGAAAATGGTGAAGAAGGTTTAGCATACCTGAAAGAGTTTGGCCTACCCTGTCTGATTATTTTAGATTTAAATATGCCGAAAATGAATGGGATGGAATTTCTAGAGATTGTGAAGAAAGACAAATTGTATCAAACGATCCCCATCATTGTGTTCACCACATCTGATGAAGAAAGAGAAAAATTAGAGGCTTATCATAAATGTATCGTAGGTTACATTGTAAAACCGCCCGATTACAAAAGTTTTGTAGACATCTTTAATCGCATTAATCTTTACTGGACTATTTCAGAGGGGCCCGTGAATTAGGCAACGCCTCTCAATCGCTCTTGGCGAAACTGCAGGGGCGTTGCCTAGGGACTTTTAGGTGCTGAATTGAGCTCCGTTTCTTCAGGTAATAAACCTTGATCATGTAAGAGGTCGTGTAATTCTTGTACGCTATGGGGTGAACCTCCAAACAAGATGAAATGACGTTCCATTTTGCAAATCCTTTCTAATTCATCAATGATTTGTTTTTGTTTTATGGGATCATCTATATCTGTTTCATCTCTCAATTGTGCTAATTGCGCTTTGAGAGCATTCACTTTTTCTGAGCCTTTGCCAGACGTCCAGCGACCATTTTTTTTGTGATCTATATTCTCAATCAATGACGTGATGATGGTTTCAAACTGTTCCTTTTTGTTTGCCGGCTTTTGAAACAAGGTTTGACGCAAGGTATCTTGAAACAGGCTATCATTTGAACCAGGTTTATCATCATAGATAGGGATAGTGATATCTAGCGTTATCTCTGGGTCAACTTCTTTAATGACTTTGGCAAACATTCTAGCGGCTTCATGTGGATTCCATCCATAAACGCCAATACCCAGCGGTTGAATGAATAATGGACAATTTAAGTCTTTGGCACTCTGCAATGCACCTCTCACTGCCTCCATGTATTGTGCTCGCAAAAAGGCGATATTCTTGGATTTCTTGTGGTCAACGCTCAAACTCTTATGACTATTAAAATTGGGAACTGTGGCTATACCACCATAGTAATCGTCTTGTTTGGCAATCAAAACAAAAGGAGGCATATCTGCTTTTTGCTCGTGATAGTTTTCTAGTAATTGACCAAGATGAGCCTTCCAGCCCATATCCTTCTCATAATGTTTATCCTGATGAAATGCTTTCTTGAATACCATAAATCCAGCGCCCATCTCTTCTACTGTTTTACAGGTTACGGTACCTGCACAAACGATCAAAGAATGTTCTTTGGGGTTTTCTGTTGTGGTTGAGAAATGGAGGGGCATTTTAAATTCCGCATGTGATATGAATATAGAATAGCAACATTTATGCGCTTATTCAAAACAAATTGTTTTAAATAAAAGTAAACTTCAACTCATCAACATGCCGTCGAAGACGGCGCTCTGTATGGTAAACACCTGATATTTAAAGCCCAATGAGCAATCATTGTGCTATAATGTAAGGCATTATAGGATAAATTAATTCAACTGATGATGAAAAAAACGATCAACATCAAGCCAATCCATCAGACAGGGCATAATTGTAAACCTACTGCAATTGCAACAATCGATCAATATTATGGCCAAAAATTTGGATTTACACCGCTCCCATTGCATAAAGAAAAAAAACATCCCATCTCTATCAGAGAATTGGCAAAAAGACATGGATCACTGCAAGGTGAATTATTAGAAATGCGTCAAATGGAAAAAATTCTGAATGATTTGGGCTATGAAACTGAAGTGGTTGATTTCAACAATCATCCTGATTTATTTAAGCATACGATAAAGAAGAGTCTAGCAGCAGGGGATATGGTCATTGCATGTTTTGCAGTTGATACCTACACAGGAGCTCCTACCTTTAATCCAAAAGGCGATACAGAGCATGCTGCAATCATCAATGGCATAAATGAAGACTTAGGCTTGATAAAAATGATTCATTGGGAGGAAGAGTATCAAACGACCATTGATACATTTTATTACTCTTCAATCTCATTACCTCATACAAGATCGCCTGAGTATTATGTCAATGTGAAAGAGAGAGGTCAGCAGAGGGATAAGATGAGAAAATATGATAAAGCTGCAGCACAAGATGATTCGGCTTTATCCTTGGGAGCTAGAAAAACCATCACGCCAGAGATTGGCAGTGGATTTGGTGGCAAGTTACTGATCATCAAAGAACCAAAATTGGAGAACATTCTATCACGTAGGAAAACTTTGCTAGCTAAACCCAAAAATCAACAAGAAAAGGATTACTTTGCTTTACTGAAAAGGCTCAAAATAAAAAAAGAAGAGCTGAGAGAACACCATGGACTGAAGTATCAACATGCCTATAAAACCACCATTCAATTGATTAAGGATTTAGACTACGCTGGCAGGCAATTTTTTGCAAAGCCTGAAAAGATGACCAGTACTGATCATATCAATCAATTACAAGAGCAAGTTCATCAAGCCCTGTCTTTGGCATCAATAGAACTTAAAAAACATCGTGGGTTTGGTGAGCTACACATTTTTTGGCGATCAATCCTGGGTGTTTTAGCGCTGATCCCACTCTGTATTCCGGCTATCATTGTGGCGTGCAAGTCAAGACATGGCTATCATAAGACGTTTTTTACTGAAACTACAACCGATTCGGAAGAGCAGTTGGAGCAATTGCAAGAGCGCGCTGATCAATTATTCAATGTCTTTAAAGCTGGACTTTAGCCTTCTTTAAAAATATGTTCAAAAATGTGGTCTTTGCGAACGAAGTGAAGCAGCTCGATTTTCAATTGAAATTGTGATCTAGATTGCTTCGCTAACGCTCGAAAAGACGGTTTATGAGTCAATTTTATAAAAAAGGCCAAAGTCCAGCAAAGACGCCCAATAAAATATTGTATTTGCAGACATCACGAGATAGTGGTATTAATTGAGAGTTCCATTTGGGTCATTCATCATTCATTTATGCCTAGACGACTATTACTCCTATTCTTTTTTTGTTTCCTATGTGCATGCAAGGAAAATCCTCGGCAATTTAATGGCTATATTGATGCCGATCTGATCTACTTATCAAGTAACTTTCCTGGTCGATTAACCACATTAGCAGTGCTTCGTGGTCAGTCTGTCGAAAAAAAGCAGTTCTTATTTAAGCTTGAAGAGACCAGCGAGCGATATGCTGTTGAAATCAGCAAATACAACCACAATAATCTGTTGGCCCAGCGACAACAAATCATCAGCCAGATTGAATATGATGAGATCAACTATCGTCGTACCAAGCAGATGAGGTCCAATCATGCTGCCAGTCAAAATGATTTGGATGTGGCAAAAAGAGATCTGGATGTTCATAAGCAGCAATTGGCGGCTATTCAGTTTCAAATTGACAGCAGCCAAATCGACACAGCCGATAAACAATGGCAACTGACTCGAAAAGAAGGCTATGCAGAAGAGTCAGGGATTATTTTTGATACTTATTATACTAAAAATGAGTATATTCAAGCAGGTCAGCCTGTTTTGTCACTGTTAACCAAACAAAATATCAAAGTGATCTTTTTTGTCCCTGAACCCTACTTAAGTAAACTCTTTCTCAATCAAAAAGTGCACATATCCAGCGATGGAAACCCCAATCTAGCCACGGGGACTATCCGGTATATTTCTAATATTGCGCAATATACTTCTCCGTTGATTTATTCTCGTGAAGATAGAGAAGAGTTGGTTTTTCGTGTCGAGGTGGGAATTCTGAAGCCAAATCTTCGCAACATTCACTTAGGACAACCCGTGTCTTTGGAATTAATAGGATGAGCGGTTATGCCATCGATATTCAAGACATCACCAAACAGTTTGGTGATAAAACAGTTGTGGATCATGTTTCAATCAAGGTTAAACAAGGTTCTGTTTTTGGATTCCTTGGTTCTAATGGGAGCGGTAAAACCACCATCATTCGCATGATTTGCGGGTTGTTAACCCCAACGAGTGGGGGTGGGCGGTGTCTTGGCTATGATATTAAAACACAAAGTATTGAGATCAAAAAAAAAATAGGCTACATGCCGCAAAAATTCAGCTTGTATAAGGGATTAACCGTCGCTGAAAATTTAAAATTTTTTGCTGATGTTTATCGTGTGAAACATGCGCGTGAAGCCATCAAAGCTGTGGTGGAAGATCTAGCACTCACACCGTATGAACACATCAAGGCGGGCAATTTATCAGGGGGATGGAAACAATGTTTAACGCTAGCAAGCTGTTTGTTGCATCAACCGCAATTGTTGTTTCTTGATGAACCTACTGCAGGGGTTGATCCTAAGGCGAGAAAAGATTTTTGGGATTATCTCCACAAAATTTCAATCAGAGATGGTACTACGGTATTGGTTACGACTCATTACATGGATGAAGCAGAGAAATGTACCGATCTTGCTTATATTTCTTTGGGGAAACTCTTATATTTTGGGGCCACAGAAGATTTGGTGCCATTTTCAAAAGTGATCACATACTTAGTCAAAGCAGATAGGCAATCGTTAACCCAATTAAACAAAACCATTGCCCACGGGTATCCAGGATTATTGGCCACCATCGTGAATAATGATTTAAGAATATCATCACAAAACGCTGATCTATTGCAACAGTTGGTTTTAGCCGAACATCAATTTCATTTTGAAGAAGTGACGCCAAGTTTCGAAGAAGTTTTTATAGGGTTGATGAAATGAAGACGGATTCCGACAATACATTTGCGGCCTCTTGGGGTCGTATTCATGGTCTCTTTCGTAAAGAATTTATTCTCATCATGCGAGATAAGGGGACCATTGCGATGCTCGTGATTCTTCCTCTCATGCTGCTGATATTATTTGGGTTTGCCATCAGTCTAGATCCGAAACATCTTCCAACGATGATTGTGAGCTATGATGAATCACCATTGATTCGACAATTCATTGCAAATTTAGGAAGCTCTAAATACTTCAATATTCTTGATGTCACCACGAATGAAGATGAGGTTAAACAAATGCTCAATAGCGGTAAAATCAGCTTTTCCATTACGATTCCTGCTGATTTTACTCGAACATTTATTCGTGGTGAAAATCCCCAGTTGTTGGTGGATATTGATGGTTCTGATCCTGGAAGTAGTGCAACGGCTTTAGGCCATATTCAACCTATTTTAAACCAGGCCATTGAGCAATTTAGTCAGAGGGGATTAAGTACGCCTATTCCTAGAGGTATCACGCGCTCTGTTAATTTTACCATTCATCGCCTTTATAATGAGTCCAACTTAAGTTCATTTGATATTGTTCCAGGGTTAATCGGTGTCTTATTAACGATAACCATGGTGATGTTGACGTCGACCGCTATCACTTCTGAATTTGAATCGGGCACCATGGAGACATTGTTAAGCACCACTTTGTTGCCTACAGAAATTATTTTAGGGAAAGTGATACCTTATATCGTGCTTGGCTATTTACAACTGACCAGCATTCTTATTTTTGGAAAATTACTGATTCATATCCCTATTCAAGGGAGTGTGATATTACTATACCTTTCGGCAGCTCCTTTTATCATTGCAAATTTAATGGTAGGCATGATCTTCTCAACGCTTGCAAACACACCGATGCAGGCAATGCAGCTGAGTATGTTTTTTCAACTGCCTTCGATGTTTTTATCAGGATATGTTTTTTCTTTTTACGGCATGCCACAGTGGGCCCAACTGATAGGGACTTGTTTGCCTATGACTTATTTTATGAGAATAACCCGAGGTATCATGCTCAAAGGAAATGAAATGCAACAGATCATTCCCAATCTTTGGCCGATTTTGATCATTACTATGGGCCTTATTGTGTTAACAAGAATATTTTTTAGAAAAACGC
Source organism: Legionellaceae bacterium (assembly GCA_027326225.1). GTDB lineage: Bacteria > Pseudomonadota > Gammaproteobacteria > Legionellales > Legionellaceae > DAHWEW01. Next base: position 816 of record DAHWEW010000079.1, on the reverse strand, counting down.
TTGATTAATATGGATATGAAACATGTCAAGGTCGAGAGAATGGCTTTAATCATCAAATCAGTTCATGGATCCCACAGTGATTTGCAAAAGAAACACAAAGAATGCTCAACTGAGAGTGTGATCCCCCCGTGGGCTTTGAGAATGATGATGTTTGCCAGTCTTACTCTCGGGAGTTGTACTCATTTATCTCCTAAGATGCCTCCTTTTCCAGAGACACCGAAGACAACTCGAAGTGGTCAGCATATCATTCAAGCAAAAGAAGATTTGAGTCAAGTCAGATGGTGGAGAAAAATGCATGATCGCGAATTGAATCAGCTGATCATGGAAGCGCTTCTACAAAATAACCAAATTCAAACTGCAAAAGAGCATATCGTTGAAGCCCAAGCCAAATTAAAACAAGCTCAGTTTGCGTGGCTGCCTACGGGATCACTCAGTGGAAATGGTTTTGTAGGGAATGGATGGGACAATCAAACGACTCTTCAAGGTCCTTTGGCGCAGGTTAATCCACTTATCAAAGGACTTCAGCCTCATTTTAATGGGTATTACACGGGTTTTGTTCCCAGTTATTCTTTAAATTTCTTGGCCAATATCTACAATGACAAAATAGCCAAAGCGTCACTAAATATGCAAAAAGCCAACTATGTCTCTATGCGGCTCACGATTATCAGTCAGATAACAGGTTCATATTTCATGCTGATAGGTCAAAAAGAACTGTTAAACGCACAAACAAAACAACTGCATGATTTAAAACAAAATCATCAATTAGAGCTCCAAAGATATCAAAAGGGTGCCAGCGATTTATCAGCATCGACTCAT
>DAHWEW010000078.1:0-8194 GCA_027326225.1 Legionellaceae bacterium | reverse complement strand
AAATCCGTGCCACGAAATCTAGCACATCAGTATAACTTCTTCCTTCTAAAAATTTTTCAAATAACCTAGGGGGTTCATAAATTTTCAGTTTTAACGTTTTGATTTTATCATCACGAATGTGAAGTTCTAGGGCTCCCTCCCCCTCTACTCGCGCTAAGATGGGAACCTCAATGGAGATATTTTTACTCATTGCTGATTTTAATTCCCTTAAAATAATTGCCTGCCGCATGAAATGCAGGTGCTTGATTATGAATATGGAAAAACTTGTTAGCAATGGCATCAACGCTTAAGCCAAGATCCTCAAATTTATGGCCTAGAGATTTGGTGTTTGGATTATCTTTTGGGCCATAACAAGCATAACATCCACGTCCAACGGATGGACAAAGAGAGCCGCAACCTGCTTGGGTGACGGGTCCCATACAAGGTTGTTTTTGGGTAACCAATACGCATACATTGCCTTTTCGTTTGCATTCCATACACTCAGAGTTTCGTTTGATCTGTGGTGTTGCGTTTGACAATAAAAACCGAATGGCATCGAGTACTTGTTTCCCATTCACAGGACAACCCGAGAGTTCCCAATCTACTTTAACATGATGGGAAATGGCAGTTGAGGTTTTTAAGGATTGAATATGCTCATCAGATGGATAAATACTCTTTACCCATCCTTTGGAATCAGAAACTTGACGTAAGGCCTGAATCCCTCCTGCAGTGGCACAAGCCCCAATGGTAATGAGGTATTTGCTGTTTTCTCGGATATTTTTGATGCGCACTTCCTCTTCTGGTGTTGAAATGCTGCCCTCTACAAAGGCTATGTCTATTTTGGCTTGAAGATCTATAGCGCCTACTTCAGCAAAGTGCAGCATATCTACCAGATCAGCTAGCGTCAGCAGCGCATCACCCGCATTTAAAAAAGCGAGTTGACACCCATCACAAGAAGTAAACTTATAGACACCCACGCGTGGTTTCATGGTCTTAAAATCCAGGCACGTTAAACAATTCTTTGATTTCGGAATAAGCAAAAATAGGGCCGTCTTTACAGATAAAAAAACCGCCATATTGGCAATGACCGCATTGTCCGATTCCGCACTCCATATTTCTTTCCATACTGAGATAAAGATTTTCCAGGGGAAAGTCTTTTTTCTTAAACACATGAATCGCTGTATTCATCATCATTTCTGGTCCACACATCATCACGATAGAATTTTGGGGGTCTAATTGGAGGTTATCAATCAGATCTGTTACATAACCAACACTCCATGGCCATTTTGGTCCCGCTTGATCGGCTGCAATATACACTTCAGTATCGGCTGATTGTTGCCATAGTGCATATTTTTTTTTAAATATAAAATCATCACTGTGTTTCACGCCTTGTAAGATGCTTAAATGACCGTATTGTTTTCTTCTTGCTAAAATATAATCAATAATAGAGATAGAAGGCGCGCAGCCAAGACCGCCTGTGAGCACAATAATATTCTTGTTTTTGGCCTGCTCCAGAGGCCACCCTCGCCCATATGGACCACGCACACCCATTCTATCTCCAATTTGTAGCTTCTCTATGGCTCTTGTGACTCGTCCTACGGCTCGGATGGTGTGCGTTAAACGATGCTTTTCTTCTGGATCTGAGACAATAGAAATGGCGACTTCACCAACGCCATACAGGTAAAGCATATTAAATTGGCCTGGATAAAAAATGAACCTATCGTGATGAGTGGGATCAAGAAAACGCAACTGTAGGGTAAATATAGTCGGTGATTCTTGTGTTCGCGCTATTATTTCAGCCTCTATAGGCAAATAAGGATCATGGGGTTTTGTCACTTTGTCCACCTTTCACATGAGATTCGCCAGAAATCGCTGCTAATTCTTCGGTGATATCAATTCCAACAGGACACCAAGTGACACAACGACCACAACCCACACAGCCACTGGTACCAAATTGATCAAACCAACTGCCAACTTTATGAGTGAGCCACTGTCGGTATTGTTTACGAGTATCTTCTCGGATGATTTTTCCATTGAGGTTACTATGACCTGTTGTAAAACAAGAATCCCACTCTCGTTGATGTTCGCTCTTTGTCCCATCTAGGCTGGGTTTTTCTACTTCTGCATGACAAAAACAAGTAGGACAAACAGAGGTGCAATTTCCACAGGATAAACATCTTTCTGCGACATCATCCCAACGGGGGTGATTTAAATTGGAAAACAATAAGTCACGTAACTCACGTTTATTGTCTAAAGGGATCCTTTTGGTTTGCATGGCTCCTGCATCCCCTATCTTTTTGATGGCATCACGACATTGATTGGTTTTTGCTTTTGATAAGTTTAAATGATCAATCATTTTCTCACCACGCTCACTTCCTTTAGTGACAACAAAACCATCGTCAACTTCGGTCATCAGGATGTCAAACGAATGTTTAACTAGAGGCCCAGTTCCTGCAGAAACGCAAAAACAATTTTGAGAGGAATAAGTACAATTGACAGCAACCACAAATAATTGCTCACGACGTTTTTTATAGCGTGGTTCAGGATGCTTAGGATCAATAAATACTTTATCTTGAATCGTCATCGCACTCAAATCGCAAGCACGCGCCCCAATAATGGCCACAGGCATTTCTTCTGCTTGATGGGGTTGAAAGGTTAATTTTCCTGCTGCATCACGCTCTACTTTCCATATGGTTTCATAGGGTTTGAATAAAATAGGTTTGATTGCCTGTGGACCATTTGCAAAAGCAAATGCTTTTTGTTCAGAAATTTTTTCCAAACGATAACTCCCTGGGGCTTGGTGATCACGCATGCCCCAAGGCAACTGATCAGCATGCTTGAGTACATCGTAAACAATGGCGCCATCTCGTACTTGGGGGCCGACACAGGCAAAGCCCGCATCTTGTAATGCTTGGAAAAGATTTTGTAGCTCTGTGTAGGGCAAAAAATATGATGTCATAACATTCCTTTAACAAATCCTTGGCAATTGCTCTCCTGCTAACCAGTCAATGATCCTCATTCCTCCTAATTTTGTTTTTAATTGAACAAAATGATGGGGGTCTTCAATGACTTGACCAATTTTTTCTGCATGTGCTCCTAAAGGATGCGAGCGCATGACGTTTAATAACCTGTCAGCATCCTCTTCTCTGCAAATGGCAATCAATTTTCCTTCATTTGCAACATATAAAGCATCTAGCCCGAGTAACTCACAGGCGCTGGCAACTTCCCTACGAATTGGAATTTGATGTTCATCAATGATAAATCCAATATTTGACTGTTGTGCCAACTCATTTAATGTGGTTGCAAGACCGCCTCGAGTAGGATCACGCAAACAGTGGATATGAGGTACAGCATTGACCATAGAATGGACCAAATCAGACAGTGAAGCCGTATCAGACACTATGTTTGTTTGAAACTGCAAATGATTGCGGTGCGCCATCACTGCAATACCATGATCCCCTATATATCCGCTCACAAGGACACAATCCCCAGGTTTTGCGTTATCTCCTGAAATATGAATGCATTCAGGGACTACCCCAATTCCGGTCGTGGTGATGAATATCCCATCTCCTTTTCCACGCTCCACGACTTTGGTATCACCCGTAATGATGGCGACCTGAGCGTGCCTTGCAGCATCTGCCATGGATTCTACAATCTTTTGCAAATCAGCCAGTGGAAATCCTTCTTCTATAATGAAACTGGCAGATAAATACAATGGTTTGGCACCAGACATGGCGATATCATTCACTGTTCCATGAACAGACAACGATCCAATATTGCCGCCGGGAAAAAATAAAGGTGAAATCACATAGGCATCCGTGGACATGACCATGCGACCAGAAGAAACTGAAAAACAAGCTTGATCGTTTTTTTGATCCAACCATTCATTATTGAAGGCGGCCAAAAATAATTGCTCGATGAGTTGAGCGGTCAGTCGGCCACCACTCCCATGACTTAATTGAATGCTCCCGTCTTTAAAGCGCAGCTTGGGGGCTTTTATTTTTTTAAGAGTCAATGCTTCAGTCATGATGCATACACCCGCCCATAAGCATATACCGCAGCACATGCGCCTTCAGAAGAGACCATGCATGAGCCCAAAGGATTTTCTGGCACACATACTTTGGCAAATAATTTACAGTCCTTTGGTTTTTTTATGCCACGCAACACATCACCACAAAGGCACTGTTTGTGCTCTTGTGCGATAGAATCAGCCAATTGAAAACGCACTTCAGCATCAAATTCTTTATATTCTGCTTTGATTTTTAAGGCACTATGTGGAATGAATCCAAGTCCTCGCCATTCAAATTGTTCACGTAATTCTAAAACATCCTCCATGATCTGTTGAGAGATGACATTGCCCTCGCGATTCACAGCACGAGTGTATTGAATCTCTACTTCACAGCGCCCTTCATTCTGTTGTTTCAGTAACATCAAAATAGAATGTAAGATATCCAAAGGCTCGAACCCTGAAATCACAATAGGTTTCTGATATTTTTGACACACTGCTTCGTAGGATTTACTTCCAATGACAATACTGACATGGGCAGGCCCAACAAATCCGTCTAATTGAACGTCATTGGAGTGGAGTAAGTTGTCCATGGCGACAGGTGTTAAGACGTGGTTGCAAAAAACACTAAAATTAGTCAGCTTTAATTTTTTTGCTTGTTTGATGACTAGCGCCGTGGGGGGCGTTGTGGTTTCAAAGCCAATGGCAAAAAATACCACGTCTTTTGTTGGATTTTCTTTTGCGATGTTTAGGGCCTCATGTGCTGAATAGATCATGCGAACATCAGCGCCTAATGCTTTCGCTTGTAACAGATTTTTGTGCCCCGATCCAGGCACACGCATCATATCCGCATAAGTGGTGAGGATAACTTGAGACATCGATGCCAGTGCGATGGCCTTATCTGTGACAGTCATGGGTAAGACACAAACAGGACAGCCTGGTCCATGGATCATTTCAATGTGCTTTGGCAGCAGGCTGGGAATCCCATAACGATGGATGGCGTGAGTATGTCCTCCACAAAATTCCATAAACTGATAGTGTTGATTGGGGTTTGACGCTGCAACAATCTCTTCAGCAAGCGCTTTTGCAAAGGTACTGTTCCTAAACTCTTCGATGTATTTCATAGCGCATTCTCTGCCATTTTTGCAAATAAATGTAAGGTTTTTTGAGCTTCCTCTTCATCTAGTCGTGTTAGCGCATATCCCACGTGTACAATCACGTAATCACCCACAGCTACTTTATCCAATAAAGTAATTGAAATCTCTTTGATGATGCCTCCTACCATAATGAAGGCTCTTTCTTCATCCAGAATCTTTGTGATTTGTGCAGGTATTGCGAGACACATCAGATCTATCCTGTTATTTCTGTTATTCCTGCAATCCATGCTTGTCCCAAGGAGATTCCCCCATCATTGGGTGGAAGATGCTGTGGTAATAGGGCAGTGATCTTGGACGCACGTAATGCTTTGGTTAATTCATCTGCGACAAATCGATTCAAAAAACAGCCACCACTTAATACTACAGTATCAATCTTTCTTTCTCGACTCATTTTTGTCACCCATTCTGTAAGACCTGCAATCAGTGTGCCATGAAAAAGATTGGCTCCGATGATGGGACTTTCTAACGCTAATAAGTGTCTTAAGGTCGGTAGCATAGAAAAATGCTCCTCTTTTATCCGCCAACCTTTAGGTAAGACTTGTAACTGCGTCACCATACTTTCCAATTGCATCGCGGCTTGCCCTTCATAGTGTGATGTCATTTGCAGTCCTAGCAGGGCACTCGCTGCATCAAACAAACGTCCACAACTACTCGTATAGGGGCAGTTTATTTTCTTGTCTAATAGCTGATGTATTTGACTTGCTTTTGGGTACTTCGAAAATCGTTTGGCAATGTCATGGCTTTGGCCTAAAGCATGCAAAACACTGGCGCCCATCCTCCAGGGTTCACGTGCCGTAATATCCCCTCCAGGTTGTAACAGAGGATAAAACGTGCCAATTCGTGTGAATGAATCACGGTTCAACAACAAAAGCTCCCCGCCCCATGCTTCTCCATTTAAGCCATACCCATACCCATCCAACGCCAAACCAAGCACTTGCGTTTGGATCCCATATTCTGCAACAACTGACGCCAAATGAGCATGATGATGCTGTATTGCAAATGTGGGTAGATCAAACGATTTTGCAAATCGGGTGGTGTAAAAATCAGGATGCAAATCATGGGCAATTCGTTCTGGTTTTACATTTAAAAATCTTAATAAATGCGTTAAGGATTCATGAAAAAAATCAATGGTTGCTTTGTTATTTAAACTGCCTATATGTTGTGAAACGAAAGCCTCATTTCCTCGAGTGATACAAAAGGTATTTTTGAGGAGCCCCCCGACGGCAAGTGTTGGAGGGATCTCATGGATCAGTTGAATAGGATTAGGCAGAAACCCGCGTGCGCGTCGAATAAACATAGGGCTATGACGATGAAGACTCATCACAGAATCATCAACGCGAGTCACAATATGGCGATTGTAGAAGATGATCTTATCCGCGATCGTTTTAAGCTTATTTTTGGCATGATCATCTTCCGTGATGAGTGGCTCACTGCCTAGATTGGCACTGGTGGCTACCAATATCATAGATTGGCACGCATCTAACCAATCAGAGTCATTCGGTTGGTCGCAGAAGGCATGAAACAGTAAATAATGTAATGGGGTGGAAGGAAGCATGATGCCAAAATGTTTGAGATTTGGCGCTATGCCTGATAATTCTCTCTTTTTTTTGAGTAATACAATGGGGCGTTTTGCACTTTCCAGTAATGCTTTTGCCTGTTCATTCACTTCAACCAGTTGTGCCGCACTTTTGCTGTTCGCCACCATGAGCGCAAATGGTTTGGCGTCACGATTTTTTCTTTTTCTCAGTCTGATGACAGTGGCTTCATTCTGGGCATCACAAAACAATTGATATCCCCCAAGCCCTTTCAAAGCAATGATTTGACCTTGTAAGAGCGCCTTGGCGATGTCTTTGATTGGGAGTGAGAGTTGTGGGCCGCAGTGCATACAAGCAGTAGGCTCAGCGTGAAAGCGTCTGTTTTCAGGATTTTGATAGTCAGCCTGACACGCTTGGCACAAAGGAAAGGGGGCCATGGTTGTATGCGAGCGATCATAGGGAAGATGGTGTGTAATCGTGAATCTAGGGCCGCATGCTGTACAATTTAAAAAAGGGTAATGAAAATAGCGACTGAGTGGATCGAAGAGTTCCTTTAAGCACTCAGAACAAATACATGTATCAGGAGAAATAATGGTTTGTGACTCACTCATTTCACTTTCCATGATTTGAAAAGAAAGTTCTTTTGTTTTGACAGGAACGGTGTTTAGCTTAATATGATTGATTTTGGCAAGTGGTGGTAAATTGGCTTTTAAATGAGACACAAATTGGAAGGCAAGAGCGCCTTGAACTTCAAGTAAAACACCCAACGAGTGATTTTTTATCCAACCTGTTAAATGAAGCGCTGTTGCTAAGCGATAGACATAAGGTCTGAACCCCACTCCTTGAACTTGACCTTGAATGCTAATTTGTAAGCGTTCCATCATTCTGACTTATTGACAACAATTTTTGTTTTAACCACTGATACCAATCAGTTAGGCCCTGATTTTTGGTAGATGACAAAGTAATGATGTTTACATCAGGGTTTATCTGATGTGCGTAGTTCATACATTGCTCGATATCAAAATCGACATAAGGCAGCAGATCGGTTTTGGTGATTAAAATCAAATCAGCACAACGAAACATATCAGGATATTTGAGTGGTTTGTTGTCTCCTTCAGTGACTGACAGAATGACAACCTTAAACTGTTCTCCTAAATCAAATAAAGCAGGGCAAACAAGATTGCCTACATTTTCAATAAATAAGAGGGATTTTTCTTTTAAAGAAAGATTTTCTAATGCATGACTCACCATGTGTGCGTCTAAATGGCAGACTTTGCCAGTATTGATTTGAAGCGCATGGCCACCACTTGATTGAATGAATGCTGCATCATGATTTGTTTGTTGATCACCAACAAGCACCGCAATGTCCAATTCACTTTTTAAATCTTGGATGGTTTTGGCCAAAAGGGTGGTTTTACCTGATCCAGGACTTGACATCATATTAAAAGCCAGGACATTTTCTTTTTCAAACATCGCTTGATTTTGCGATGCAAGTTGGTTATTTTTCGCTAAAATAG
>DAHWEW010000077.1:0-8208 GCA_027326225.1 Legionellaceae bacterium | reverse complement strand
CACATCAAGCTTGCCGCAATGGTCGAATTTTTTCATACCGCCACTCTTTTACACGATGATGTTGTCGATGATTCATTGCTCCGCCGTGGTAACGAAACATCTAATAAAATCTGGGGGAACAAGGCCAGTATTTTGGTAGGTGATTATTTATTCACGAAGTACTTGCAACTGATGGTCGATGTAGGAAACATCGATATCATCCAACTTCTTGTAGGCATTGCCCCCCAGATGGGATGTGGAGAAATTCAAGAATTTTCTAACCGCAACAATATGACCCTAACAGAAGAGGATTATTTTGATGTGATCCGCTCAAAAACCTCTCTTTTTTTTGCCGCATCCTCCACAGTAGGTGCTCTGATAAGCAAAGTAGATACGCCCATACAGAAAAGTTTATATGCCTATGGAATACACTTGGGAAATGCTTTTCAATTGATAGATGACGCCCTTGATTATTGTTCAAATGCAAAAACTTTGGGCAAAGACATTGGCAGTGATTTGGCTTGCGGCAAAGTAACGCTACCATTACTACATGTGATTAAACATGGCACAAAAGAACAACAAATAAAAATTAAAGAAAGCTTAGAGCAAGGGTCATCCAACTATTTGCCAGATATCTTACAAGCGATAGAGGAGACAAAAGCAATCGAATATACTCGTAGTATTGCTTGCAGAGAAGTAGATTCTGCTATTTCTACCCTACAAATTCTACCTGATTCTATCTATAAAGATGCACTAGTGGCGTTCTCTCACTACGCAATTGATCGAAATTTTTGATTCGCCCTCAGTAAATGACTGGAGCTATAATGTTAGAGCTTGATACGCTACTTAAGCCTTCTTGGGGTGCAGAAAAATGGATCCTTGAAGGATGGAATAAAATCACCGATGAAGAAAAACAAAGCATCAACACTCGGGTGGAGCAACTTTTTAAAAATGGGCTCCCCTTTGAATTAAAGCACGATAAGTTATTGTATCTTTATATATTTGCATTGATGGCGCAATTGGAAGTCTTAGGTATTCAATTGCCGATGAGATTTGAAGATGAAATGCAAAATCCAGAGTTTAAGAAACGGATGCGCGCACAATTGGTCGATTAAATTTTTCATGCCATTGTGTTTACTAAAATCAGTTTTTTATTATCTGCACCCTATGCCTCCCCACCCTCCTATAGTGAACAGCTTGAAAAAATTTGTCATTTTGTAAGAGCTCAAGACTGCCTTAAAGTAGGAATGGTAGTCATGAATTTGATTTGTGAAGGTTTGGTTGAAGAAGTTTTTATGACCTTTTACCAAAATAATATTGCGCCTGAACTGTTTGAAATCATCCTGGCTGATGAGCACCGTCATGTTTGCGAGGCAGATTTGTATGGTGAAATTGGCCTACCAGACAAAGACACGTTGGTAGACAAACTTCAGGAGCTAGAAGAGCTTCTCATTGCGACTTTTACATTGCAACCCAAATATTCCATCGCACTGAGTTCGTTATTAGGTCCACAAGGAACCGGAGCTTTCTTATTAGCACTGCACGAAAAACATATGCGGCAGCTCAAAAAAATACACATGACGCCAAGCAAGAAATGGGAACTGCTCTTTCAATTGGTTCCTTATTTTTATTCAGAGGTTCAACCTCATCTTGAAGAGATCAATGAGGAGATTAACCTCGAAATTCGTGAAATTGAAATGACATCAACTCGAAAATTCCTAATGACACAATTGAATGCGCCAGGTGATCCCACCATGGTTGCCCAATTCAATATTGACATCAGTTCCTTGGGTTTTTATGAAAACAAATACACGAGTGAAACTTTGACGGTCTTGATGATGCAAGCAGTCAGCAGTGTATTGGCAGAGCATTCTTCCTTTCGCAATTTTTTGAGTTTCAAAAAAATGTATCAAAGTCGTGGGGCTTTCGTTTCTTTCATGGAAAAAATACCTGATTGTGAAGATCATATCGGATCTGTTTATTTCAAAGATTGCCATACCATGAGTACGCATGAGCTATCAGCCAAGATCAAACGAGCCATGCAAATGATGACTTATTGTTACAAAAAGCGTGAACAAATTGAAAAAGAACACCCTGAGCTGAAAAGCCACCTAGACAACATTCTTTATGATTGGGCACATGATTTACATCCATGGCCTACACCAGGAAACTACAGTGTTTATTTGAGTAATATTGGAACATATGGCTACACCCAAGCGAAAACGCCTCTCTTAAAACCAACAGGCTTACATATTTTATTACTTGCAGTTGAGCGCAAACCTGTTTGGAATGATGTCACACAACAATTTGAACCGAAAGATGTATTACCAGTTTCAATTAGTGCTGACACCCGAATTTTTGATGGGCTACTGCCTATTCCGGATTGGCTAAACAAAGCCTTTCAAACAGCAGTTCTAAAGATGCAAGAAGAAGAACTTTATCCTACTCATGAAAAAATGATAAAGAAAAAAGAGGATAAAACCAAATTAGAAAAAATGTTTGAAGATTTATTAAATCAAAATAGCAAATACACCAATAATGAATTAATCATCAACTTTCTCAATCAAAATAAAAAATTGGTGATTAAAGAGGCAAAAAAAATATTTGGAGAAGAGTTAGAGATCTATGGTGAAAGATTAACCCAACACTCTGATTTGAAAAACCTCGCAGATAACCTTCTACTCGATTATTTGGGATTTGATGCTGAGAAAGCAGCTAAAGACGAAAAATTCACCCAAATCATGGATAAACTGTTGTCTGAAGATATAGAACAAGGCTATCGCATATTGGTTGGATTACAAACAGTTTGGGTTGATTATGTGGATGTTGAGGCAGTATTTGAAGTGGCTTATCAAAACATCTCTCAATCTCGACTGTACCGATTGTCTCAATTTATCCCAAGCATTCTAAAAGGCCAAAAGTTGCCTACAATGAGCGATTAGGATTCTATGTCAAACACACGACCTTTTTTAAAATGGGCGGGCAACAAATATCGCTGTCTTCAACATATCCTTCTATCCCTTCCTCCGTCTTCGAGGCTCATTGAACCTTTTGTTGGATCAGCTGCCGTCTTTTTAAATACGTCCTATCCTGATTATTTATTAGGCGAAGCCAATCGTGATTTGGTTGATCTTTTTCATTTAGTTCAACAAGAGGGCGATGATTTCATTTCATATTGCCGATCCTTCTTTACGAAAGATAATAATGAGTCATCTGCTTACTATGACATTCGTCAACAATTTAATGCTTGTCAAAATAAAAGACAACGGGCTGCCATGTTTTTATATTTAAACCGGCATGGGTATAATGGCTTGTGTCGATATAATCAAACCGGGGGGTATAATGTGCCATTTGGTCGATATGCAATCCCTTATTTTCCTCATAAAGAAATGCAAGCCTTTCACCAGAAAAGTCAGAAAGCGACCATCATCCATAGCGATTTTCGTCAAACATTCAAGAAAGCCAAATCAGGCGATGTCATATACTGCGACCCACCTTATGCACCAATAAAGCAAAGCAGCAATTTTTCTTCATATACCGATACACAATTTGGCGAAGCTGAGCAAGTCATTCTGGCTGAATTAGCACGAAACGCCGCTCACAAAGGAATGACGGTGATTATTTCTAATCATGACACAGACTTTACTCGCTATCATTATCGTGACAGTCACATTCAATCTTTTTCAGTCAAGCGACACATCAGCTGTAAAAAGAACGATCGAAAACCCGCAAAAGAACTGTTAGCTGTTTTTTGCTAAATGCCCATGCACATGGTCTTTTAAGAAAAATGAAACAATGATGACTGCGAGAAGCGAGATGGGTAAAACCGACAGTGCCGCTTGATAATCACCAATCGAATAAATATGTTCCCCGTTTACCAAACCATTGTTGCCAAACGTGTCCAGGAGTTTGCCCACCAATGGTTGAAAAATAACACCGCCTAATGTCACTATCATATTCGTTGCGGCAAACACAGTGCTCGACAATTCTGCACCACTATTTTCCTTTGCCATAATAAACACAATGAGTTCAGTGCCGCTAAAAACACCATAGAGGAATAACAAAATACACAACGGGGTATAAGACAAGTGTGGCCAGTATAAAATGATGGAGATACAAACAAATGCTGATATAGCACCGACAACGAGCGGCAATACCCGACGCGCACTCAGATCTGATAAATATCCAGCAATAGGTGCACCGACAGCCCAACCCAAAAACATACAAGAAATGGCTTTTGCAGCTTGAACTTTACTTAAATGATGCGCATGCTCGAGGTATGTTTTACCCCAAAGCTCGCCAAAAACAGATAGAGAAGTATATAGACAAGCACCCACAAAACCAATCAACCATACCTCTTTTGATACCAGTACCTTTACCACGTTTCGAAAAAAATTAGGCAGTGGCTCTGTTTTCATGGGATGCTCTCCTGGACCATCTCTTACCACCAAAAAAATCAACGCAGTCAACAACAGTCCTATCACAACCATCATCGATAACACGTATGACAATCCCATAGAGTCTGCCATTTTTGTGATTTTTATTTCACCATAAACCAGGCCAAGCATACCTAAAGTGGTAATGAGTCCCGCAACAAGTGAAAAGAACTGCCGAGGCAACCAATAAAGAGCTAAAGAGAGAACCCCTACAAATGCAAAAGATGAGCCGAAACCCACTAAAAATCTTCCTGAGCCAGCAATGATGAGCGAAGACGAGAAAGAAAATAAGAATGAGCCTACGGTACAACATAAGCAGGCAAAAAACAAAAGCCTGCGAGGACCATATCTATCCATCAGCATACCCACAGGCATTTGCATTGGGGAGTAGGCAAAGTAGTAAACCGCTGATAACTGACCGAAAGCTGTGGCTGAAATATTACCAAATGCCGCAGTAAGCTCATCTTGTAGCGCCCCAGGAATAATCCGCAAGATAAACTCATAGCAATAAAATAGTGCGGCCACTATACAAACAAGGGAGCCAAACAAAATTTGGTTTCGCTTAGAAACCTTACTTATTTCTAACATGGATACTTGCATGGGCATGGGTTTCTTTTAAGAAAAAAGTTAAAACGGCGGCAATCAAAATGCCTATCGGAATCACTGACAAAGCAAATTGATAATCACCAGCAGTATAGAACTGTTGCATTTTATCAAAGGGAATTGTAGTTAACATTGCTTCCCGTCTAATTAAGCTCCAGTCTAATAACCGACCAACTAACGGTTGGAGAAACATCGCACCAATCATCACAACCATATTGGTCATTGCAATAGCAGTTCCTGCGGCTTCTGAAGGACTGACTTCTCGACCCACAGCAAATACAATAGATTGTACACTATAGAACAATCCTAGGAAAAACATCAGCACACTGATGGTTTTAACATGAAGTCCTGGAACGTAGAGAATGATCGTCATGATGATGGCAGCACCCACGGCCCCGACAAACATGGGTAATTTGCGACGCTTTAATTTATCAGAAATAAATCCCATCGATGGAGCGCCAATGGTGAATCCTAAAAATAAGATGGAATTACAGAAGTTAGCACTGGCATGACTCAAACCATGGGCATGACTTAAGTATGGAATTCCCCATAATTCCGCAAATACAGTGGTGGGCAAATAGACTAAGCAGCCATACATTCCATTGATCCAAATTTGTTTATTACGAACAATGATTCCTAAGTCAATCATGTTTTTTCTGAAGCTATGGATGGTACCGCTGTGTTTTTGGTGTCGTTTGTGATCTTTGATCCCAAGCCACAGTACCACAGTGAGCCCAATACCAAAAATAGCAGTGAAATTAACCGTTTGCTGCCACCCTATCCAAGTCACCATTTCACCAAGCAAATTATCCCCAATCATCGCCCCAATTGTTCCTAAAGCTGTGGCAAGCCCCGCAACCATAGCCAGTTTGTCCTCTGGTAACCAAAGGGTTGCAAGTTTTAAAACGCCCACAAAAGCGAATGCTGAACCAAAACCGACTAAGAATCGCCCCACTGCCGCAACACTAAAAGAAAAAGTATCTGCAAATAGGAACGTACCAACCACACAAATAAGGCACGCGGCAGTCAACAAGCGTCTTGGACCAAAACGGTCCATAAAAACACCCACTGGCAATTGCATAGGGACATAAGCGTAATAATAAAATGCGGACAATAAACCAAAGCCCGTAGCTGATAAATTAAAATGTTGGCGTAAAGCATGTTCCATCACACTAGGAGAAATCCGCAAGAAATACTCATAAGAGTAAAAAATAGCGCCAAGCGCACAAATCATCCAAGCTACCCAAAGGTATTTTTTGTTATTGGTCATGGACAAAACGAACTCCTTAACTAAAAAGGTTCAGTTCTAGGAAAAAGTGTAAGACTTATAAATAAGTAGCAGTCCGACTGACTCCACTCGCTATCGCTGCATTTGCAACAGCAACCGGCACCCTCTCGCGTAACCGAGGATCTATCGGTTTTGGTAAAATATAATGCGCACCAAAATCCCAATGACTAACTCCAGGATAATTGGCGATGACTTCTTTAGGAACGGGATCATGCACTAACATTCTAATCGCATCAACAGCAGCTATTTGCATGGCTTGATTGATAGCCGTAGCGCGTACATCAAGTGCTCCTCTAAAAATATAAGGAAAACACAAAACATTGTTGACTTGGTTCGGATAGTCACTTCGACCCGTAGCAATAATGAGATCCTCACGAGCTTGTATGGCCAATTCTGGCCTAATTTCAGGATTAGGATTAGAGAGAGCAAATATAATAGGTTTTGGAGCCATTGACTGCAATAATGGTACATTCAATAAATCAGGTTTAGCAACCCCGATAAATACATCAGCATCAACCATCGCATCTTCTAAGGTTCTACAATGGGTTTCTCTTGCAAAAGGGAGCTTATAAGTATTTAAATCATCACGCCCAGAATGAATCACTCCCTTGCTATCTAACAAGAGCATATTTTGCATATCAGCGCCTAATGCAGCCAGTAGTCGCATAGAAGCAATCCCTGCAGAACCTGCCCCAATACATACAATGCGTGCATCTTGTAGCTTTTTATGTTGTAATTCAAGCGCGTTTAAAAGTCCTGCCGCAACCACAATAGCGGTGCCATGTTGGTCATCATGGAACACTGGAATTTGCAATTGGCTCATCAACGCTTGCTCAATAACAAAACACTCCGGTGCCTTAATGTCTTCTAGATTGATACCACCAAACGTAGGCGAGATATTTTTTACCGTTGAAATGAAGGCGTCAGTATCTTGTGTATCAATCTCTATATCAAACACATCAATATCAGCAAACTGTTTGAATAAAACGGCTTTACCTTCCATCACTGGTTTGCTTGCTAATGGGCCCACATCCCCTAAACCCAG
The DNA here is from genome assembly GCA_027326225.1 of Legionellaceae bacterium. Taxonomy (GTDB): domain Bacteria; phylum Pseudomonadota; class Gammaproteobacteria; order Legionellales; family Legionellaceae; genus DAHWEW01. The sequence goes on along the minus strand of DAHWEW010000077.1, from coordinate 857 downwards.
AACTGCGGTACCATTAGAAATCACAGCAATCAGATTGCCTTTTGAAGTGAATCGATAAACATGATCTGGATTTTCAGCAATAGAAAGCACAGGCTCTGCTACTCCAGGAGAATAAGCAAGAGATAAATCATCTTGAGAGTTTGTCGGCTTTGTCACATGAACCCCGAGTTTTCCTGGTGTAGGAAACTCATGGTAATGCAAAGCACGTTGTTTCAATACCTCTTCATCCAAAGTGAATGTCCTCTTAATGCATCAAACCTTTAAAAAAATTTTACTCGGTGATGGTGATACTTTCAAAAAATCATATAGAAAATTTCACTCAATGAACAGCCATTTTGAAAAAAAAAGGCGCATTATTAATGCGCCATTAGGTTATTGCATTGATTTTATTACGATTATTTTATTTCAAAGAAAGCAAAAAAAATTATGCATCAGCCTCTTTTTTACCGCGCGTTTTATATCTATCACGGAATTTTTGTACCCGACCACCTGTATCCACTAATTTTTGCTTGCCGGTGTAAAAAGGATGGCAATTGGCACATACTTCGATGCTCAAATCTTCACACAAGGTTGAACTGGTTTCAAATACATTGCCACAACTACAGGTCACGTTTATGCTTTTATACTCAGGATGGATCGAAGTTTTCATAATACGACTCTCTTATTTCTAACGAACATCGCCACCTAATCAGGGTTAGGTACCATGTTCTTGATAATTAAATAACGCGTAACACTAGCAGAAATGGTTGATAAAATCAAACTTAATTCATAGTATAACGGAGGCTCTCATCACATATTGGAGGATAGATGAGTAAAGTAACTAAGTTAGGCATGCTGTTATTAGGTATCATCATTCA
>DAHWEW010000076.1:0-8221 GCA_027326225.1 Legionellaceae bacterium | reverse complement strand
GGACTCAACCAATTTATCATCCAGCATACCTTGAAGTGTATCAGCAGTCTTGGTGTAGCTTAAAAGACTGAGGTTGAGATACAAGCTATCTACAGCAGGTTTAGCAGAGGCTTGTTGAATGAGAGCTTGCGCTTTGTCATGTTCAGCTTTTAACTGTTTATCAATTAAATCTTGCGCTTCGATATTTAATTGCTGAGCACGTGCTTGTCTTCGTTGCATCAGTCCAAGCAATGCATAACCATCAGCCTGTTGCAGTAGACGAAGATGTGCCAGAGCATCTTGGAAAATATCATCTCTAATAGCCGCTATCTCAGCCAATTGACGCCTCATGAGGGATAGTACAGCTTGACCTGCTGGAGACTTTAAGAATTTTATCACTTCTAGCGCTGATTTCAGTCCAAAGCGGCTCAGAAGTTGGGTCGCAAGACTTGGTGTGCTTAACTCGTTTTCATCTTTTGGTAACCCTTGTTGGCTATGTAACATTGAAGATTCAATGGCTGCGAACCATTTTTCTAAATGAGCAGATGTTAATGCTATGGACTTTCCCTTAGCATCTGTCAGCATCAAACTCTGCATGGCTTTAGGATGTGTGGCTTTTAAGCTATCAGATTTGTGTGGGATTGACATCTTTTTCGTCTCTTAAAAAGTGATCAGCGTATCTCTTCAATTATACAGAAAAAAATTGTTTAATCAATGGCCAATATGATTTTAATAAACTCACCAGCATTGGTTGATTGTGCCTAAAGGCGCGCCTCTAGGGCCAACGCCAATGCCTTTTACCCCTTGACTATTTAACGTCAGAGATTGGCATAGAGTGTCGTTCTTTGCTTGCGAGCCAATGGGTGTTGCTTGTAATTCAAAATATGAATCGGTTGCTTGGGTAATTGATAAAGCATACCAAACTGTTGTCAATAAATCACTGGCGATCTCTTGTTGATAACGATTCGTTTCTGAATAATTTCGTTCTAAACGATTGGCTAGGTCAAACAAAGCAGTTTGCGCTTCGATACGGTGAGCGCGCACAATGTAGTGAAGATAACTTGGATAGGCAAAAGCGGCTAGAATGCCTGTGATGGCTAGCACAATAAGCAGTTCAATGAGCGAAAATCCTTTAAACACCAATACTCCTTTTTTGATGGGGAAGTATACCCAAAATTCATCTCACTGGGATAGTAATCTCATCACCAGACTGATAGAATGATTTAAAAATAAACAGGACCAAGTGCATGACAACGTATTGTGGTTATATTGCTTTGGTTGGACGACCTAATGTAGGTAAGTCAACCTTACTAAACCGTATTATTCAACAGAAAGTGAGTATCACATCCAGAAAGCCACAAACAACGCGACATCGAATTTTAGGAATCAAAACAGAGGATAATTATCAATACATATACGTTGATACGCCGGGCATCCATCAAGGTTCAAAAAAAACAATGAATCGAATGATGAATAAGACGGCTATCAAAGTGTTACGTGATGTTGATGTCGTCCTTTTTTTAGTCGATGGGACCAAGTGGAATGAGGAAGATGAGTATGTCCTTAGCTTGATAAAGGACGTACAAGTTCCTTGTTTTTTATTGATCAATAAAATTGATAAAATCAGTGACAAAACAAAATTACTTCCTCGATTGGAAACAATAAGACATCTTTTTGACTTTGCAGCGATGATTCCTTTGTCGGCTAAAACAGGCATTCAGGTGAATGTTTTAGAAGAGCAGCTGAAAAAAATATTGCCTATGGGGCCTTTTTTGTTTGAAGATGATCAAATGACCGATCGCTCGACAAGATTCTTGTGCGCTGAATTGTTGCGTGAGAAAATTTTTCGGCAATGCAGTCAGGAGCTTCCTTATTCAACAATGGTTGATATTGAAGCCTATAAAGATGAGGGAACACTAGTTCGAATTCACGCGTTGATTTTGGTGGACAAAGAAAATCACAAACGCATGATTATCGGAGAAAAAGGAAGTAAACTCAAAGAGTTGGCAAGTGGTGCTCGGATTGAAATGGAAAAACTACTCGGAAAAAAAGTATTTTTACAATGCTATTGTAAAGTAAAATCGGGCTGGTCCGATAATGAGCGATTATTAAAACAGCTAGGATATGATCACTGAGGCAATACCCGCGTGGGTGATACACAAACATTGGTCTGGGGATACCAGTGCAAGGGTTATTTTTTTTACGGAATCTTTTGGGTTGGTGAGCGCTTTGTACAAAGGCGGACGTACACCTAAAAAACAAGCCCTTGTCCAAGCTTTTCTCCCTTTATGGCTCATCATGAATGTACATAAAGATGCCTACTATGTTCGCCAGTTGGATATGATGGCGTCTCCTATGCCTCTGACAGGTCGAACGCTTTTTGCGGGCTTGTACGTGAATGAATTGCTCTATCATGCATTAAAACCACTAGATCCCCATCCGTCATTATATGTTGCTTATACTGAAACACTCAAAGAGCTACAGCTAGACTCTAATCGTTTGAGTATGGAGCGTGTATTACGCCGTTTTGAATGGGTGCTCCTCAGTTCGTGCGGTTATCATCTTTCATTCACACATGATGCGACCATGCAAAACCCTATTTTGAGTGATCGCACCTACCGATTTATTGCTGGGGAGGGATTTGTCTTGAGTGATGAGGGAATCAGTGGTGCACATATTCTTGCAATAGCTGAAGATAGATTAGATGATGTGAGCGTACTGTTGGCTGCAAAGAGAATCATGCGATGCGCCATTTTTCATGCTGTGGATGGCAAAGAATTCAAAGCACGGGCTTTGTATGGTTAAGTAATAAAGGTGAAACATGAAAAGAGATATTTTGTTAGGGGTCAATATTGATCATATTGCAACGTTACGTGAGGCTCGAGGCACCTTATATCCTGATCCAGTTCAGGCAGCTATGGATGCTGAAGAAGCTGGCGCTGATGGCATTACTTTACACATGCGTGAGGATTTGCGTCATATCAAAGCTCGTGATGTTCGCATTATTAAGAGTGTGTTACAAACCAGAATGAATCTGGAATTGGCAGTGACAGAATCCATGCTGGAATTTGCTGAAGAAATCAAACCTGAGCATACTTGTCTGGTTCCTGAAAAGCGAGAAGAGCTAACCACAGAAGGGGGGTTAGATGTGATTAGCCATTACCAAGCTGTGGAGAAAGCAGTTTTCAGATTAAGTCGCATGGGTTCAGAAGTTTCTTTGTTTATTGACCCAGATTTTAAACAAATAGAAGCAGCCAAAGCCATAGGGGCGCCGGCTATTGAATTACATACGGGTTGTTATGCAGACGCCAAAAATGAAGAGACTCGTCTTCATGAGCTCAATCGAATTAGACAGGCGGCTCATTATGCTGCTAGTCTTAATATAGTGGTAAATGCAGGACATGGCCTACACTATCATAATGTGAAGCCCATTGCTTGCATTGATGTGATAAATGAATTGAATATTGGTCATGCCATTATTGCAAGAGCTCTCTTTTGTGGACTGAAAGAGGCAGTAAGGCATATGCGACAACTAATGCATGAAGCGAGAAATTATGTCGATGACTGACGCAATCGTGATTCGCTTAACTGGGGACTCTGGCGATGGTGTTCAACTCGTTGGGGAACAACTGACTATTACTGCGGCATTAACTGGCAGAGATGTGCGTACTTTGCCTGATTTTCCAGCTGAAATACGAGCGCCGGCAGGCACTGTTGCAGGAGTTTCTTCTTTCCAATTGGCGATGGCTGAGGAAACAATTTTTACTGCTGGTGAAACGTTGGATGTCTTGGTGGCATTAAATCCTGCCGCGTTAAAAAATTCACTACAATATTTAAATCAAGGTGGTCTCTTGATTTTGAATGAAGATAGCTTGAGTGATAAGGATTTTGAAAAAGCGAAGTGTAGTCATCAGATTTTGGATGATGTGCATGAACACTATCAAGTCATTTCTTTGCCTTTGATCACTCAAACATTAAAAGCCATTGAGATGCTTGATATCAATCATTCTCAAGCCAAAAAAGCCAAAAATTTTTATGTGTTGGGCATGGTTTTATGGTTGTTTGATTTACCAACAGACCCTTGTCTTTCTTTCATTGCAAAAAAATTCAAACACAACCCTTTGATTGCAAAAGCAAATGAGCTCACCATACTTGCGGGTTATAATTATGCGATGACTCTGGAGCTGACACGTAAAAATTATATGCTGGGGCAAGTGAGTCGAACTGCTGGAGAGTATCGACAAATCACAGGAGTTGAAGCCGTTGCTTTAGCAGTCGCTACTTTGGGTGTGAGTTTAGAAGTTCCGATTCTGGTTTCAGGGTATCCCATCACACCCTCCTCTGCAATTTTACACGAGTGCGCCAAACTGAAGGATTTTGGGGTGCAATTATTTCAGGCAGAAGATGAGATTGCTGCTATTTGTTCGTCTATTGGCGCAGCATTTGGCGGTTCTATGGCTCTGACTTGTACGTCTGGACCTGGACTTGATTTAAAAAGTGAAAGTTTGGGTTTGGCCGTGGTCAGTGAGTTACCTTTGGTTTTGGTTGATGTGCAGCGAGCAGGGGCTTCTACTGGCATGCCAACTAAAACAGGGCAAAGTGATCTTCGCCAAGCATTATATGGTCGACATGGTGAGGCGCCGTTGCCAGTGATTGCTGCAAAAACACCCTCTGATTGTTTTTACACCCTGATAGAAGCATTCCGTATAGCCATCAAATATATGACGCCGGTGATTGTTTTATTGGATGCCTATCTTGCTAATGCTGCAGAACCTTGGCTGATTCCAGATGTGGATTCACTGACACTTCCCATCATCGAACAAAATCGTGCATCTAAACCCTATCATCGAGATGAAGTGTTCAGTCGTAGTTGGAATATCCCAGGCACCCAAGGTTATGTGCATCAATTAGGTGGGCTAGAAAAGCAAGGAGAAGAGGGGAAGGTGAGTTATGATGCGGCTAACCACCAAAGTATGGTGTTGTTACGTGCTCAAAAAATAGCAGGAATTAACCGTGAATACCCAGCACTTGTCCTTGAGGGAGATGAGCATGCTCCTGTTTTAGTCGTGGGATGGGGAAGCACATATGGCAGTCTTCGTGCCGCGGTATCCACTCTGCTCTCAGAAGGGTTCCCAATAGCCCTACTTCAATTACGCCATCTCAATCCTTTGCCTCATGATTTGGGTCCAATTCTCAAACGATTTCAGCATGTTTTGATTGCGGAATTAAATACAGGCCAGCTTTGTCAAGTCATCCGTGCTGAGTTTTTGGTGGATGCAAAATCAATGAGTCAGTGTAACGGTCAGCCTTTTACAACATCTTACTTGGTGAATGCGATTAAAGAGAGCGTGACATGAACACAATAGCTTATCAGCGAGAAGATTTTACCAATGATACCGAAGTCCGTTGGTGCCCAGGATGCGGAGATTACGCTATTCTTGCAGCCTTGCAGCGCGTATTACCTGAGTTGGGATTGCCGCCGGAAAAGCATGTATTTATTTCAGGCATTGGTTGTGCAGGTAGACTCCCCTATTACATGAACACTTATGGTTTTCATACGATTCATGGGCGCGCTTTAGCTGTTGCCACAGGTCTTAAGGCCTTTCGAGAGGATTTATGTGTTTGGGTCATCACGGGTGATGGCGATGCTTTGAGTATTGGTGCCAATCATTTGATTCATTGCCTGCGTCGTAATGTCAATGTAAAGATTTTGTTGGTCAATAATCAAGTTTATGGGCTCACCAAGGGACAGTTTTCACCCACCTCGCAAAAAGGTCAAGTGACCAAAACCTCGCCTACTGGTGTTGCCCAGCAACCCATAAACCCATTGACGTTAGCTTTGTCTGCTGGTGCAAGCTTTGTTGCTCGGGGAGTTGATAAAGATCCCAATCATTTGGGTGAACTCATCAAAAAAGCATATCATCATCAAGGGGCTAGTTTGATTGAAATATATCAGGATTGTAATATTTTCAATAACGGTGCATTTGATTCCTTTGCTCTGAAAACCAATCGTCCTCTGCAGACTATTTTGTTGCAAGAAGGAGAGCCTTTGCTGTTTGGAGCGAATAAGGAATGGGCATTGACGAAGCGCGATGATCAATATTGTCGGGTGTCGTCTACAGAGGTTGGTGAGTATCGCCATTCCAGCGCTAATTTTATCAAAGCCATGGAATTGGCTTCTCTCACTTTTCCAGAATATCCCGTCCCCTTAGGTGTTTATTATCAAAAAGCACGCGAACCCTTTGAGTTGCCTTGTGTTTTTAAGAAATCTAAGAAAGATCTGTCAGCTTTGTATCGCTCTAAAGCCAGTTGGAAGCAAAGTTAGCAAAAGCTTTTCAGTAACTTCTCAATAACCCCGGGAAAGTCTGTTATCCCTTACTCTGTTCGGGGTGACGTTTACGGGGGCCATTGAGAAATCTCGCTTTTCACTCCAAACGTCACATTTGAGGGGCTGGATTTGCGTCGATTTCTAATTGTAAAGGTTCTCCCTGAGGGCCGAAAAAGGTCTGGCTCATCGAATATTGGTGCTTTGAATACAGATCTTTTGGCACGTGTTTTGTCTTTCCTTGAACATAGTTCAATACAAATACTGCCACCTCATCGATGTGTTCTTCACGGGTTTTGATTTCTTCATTGGTATCTAAGCAACCATCTAGGCTTTGATAATGTTGTTTGACTGCTGTGATTGCTTCTTGAACATCTTTATGCGCTAGGTTAAAAAAATTGTTTTTATCCGTGCTATGTCTATACGCTTCTAATAGAGCATCGAAGACTCGTTCTGTGATGGATGGCAGGTTAAAGGTCACTGATTTTCTAATAAAAGTTCCAAGCCCTTTTCCTCCACTTTGGTTGTCTTGGATCTCAAGATCTTCTGGTAATGCTCCCCAAGCATTGAGCGATGAATAGATATTTTTAAAATGTTGGATCACCTCTTTTTCTGATTCAACAGTAGGCTCTGTATCTTTTGAAAAACGAGGATTTTCGCTCATTTTATATTGTTTGACTGGGGCTACAATCACAGAGAGAATAGCTCCAATACCAAATGCTAAGATGATCAGCGCATTTTTACCCGTGGCATAGATGAGACTTGCAACTCCTGCTGTAGGTAGGGCAAGCAAATACCCTAAGCTTCCTAAGTATTTTTTGTGCTGTGGACGGTTATCGGCTAAGAGACCTGGGAAGATCTTGTGGCCTAAGCCTACATTCATGAGAGAGCCTGAGAAATAATACCAAGACCAGATACTTTGAGTAGCTATTTTGAGACCCTCATTCGCTACAGTGGCCATGAACCCCAAAAGACCGCCAATCATCAAACCAGGTAAACCAACGATATAGGTCATTGCCCAATGTCTTTTATCCGTTTGCAAACCACCTTCTGTCTCGGTTGGCTCATCATGGGATAAATCAAAAACAGTGTTGAATGCAAGATTGAGAGAAAGCAGATTGTTGGTTATGACCCTAAGGCAACTGGCTCCCAAAAATCCAAGTGTTCCAAGTGGGATACCCACAAAAAAGCCAAGGCCTCCGAAAGCATATTTATTGATCAAGGTTCTTTCATCTTTACCAAAGTTGTCTTCCTTGTTGCCACTTTCAAGGGCGACATTGGTCATTTCAGCAAAGACATGCCAGGTTGTTATGACGGCATGTTGTATGATTCTGCTCACACTGACTGTGGCAAAACCCATGATCCCAAAGGGTACGCCTAGAATTAACCCTGGAAATCCTAAGACGAATTTATGGATACGACTCATGCGCTCATCTTTACCAAAATTCTCTTCTGTGGTGCCACGTTCAAGTGCGATATTGGTTATAGCGGCAAAGATATACCATGCTGTTAAGACAGAATGTTGAATGCTACGACCCACACTGACTGTGGCAAAACCCATGATTCCAAACGGTACGCCTAGAATTAACCCTGGAAATCCTAAGACAAATTTATGGATAAAACTGGTGCGCTCATCTTTACCAAAATTCTCTTCTGTGGCGCCACTTTCAAGCGCGATATTGGTTATTCTAGCAAAGACATGCCATGCTGTTAGGGCAGAGTTCTTCATGAATCGTCCCACACTTGCAGTTGCAAAACCAATTAACCCCAAAGGGACACCCATCAATAGCCCTGGAAATCCTAAGACAAATTTATGGATACGACTCATACGCTCATCTTTACCAAAATTCTCTTCTGTGGTGCCACTTTCAAGGGCAATATTGGTCATTTCAGCAAAAACATGCCAAGCGGTTAAGG
>DAHWEW010000075.1:0-8221 GCA_027326225.1 Legionellaceae bacterium | reverse complement strand
TAAATAGCTGAAAACAAGCCACCAAAATGAAACCATGCCATGCTCATCATGAATAAATCGAGCAAAAAATAAAATCATGAAACTCAATCCACAAAAGCTCATTCCTAACGCAAACTTATAAGGGATCAGCACTTCATAACCTTCCCCTTGCAAGGCCCGATAAACCCAGGCCAATAAAGGGCTTAAACTGACTATCCAGATAGGATTTAATGCTTGAAAGCTCTGTGGATCAATGGAAATGCCAAATAAATTTGGCACGACATTATTGACTGCAAATAAATTAAGAGATGTTGGCATTTGTTGATAAAGCGTGAAAAATATCACCGCCTCTACCATCAAAATCAGGGCCAAGAGCATCCGCATTTTGGAGCCTTTTGACTCTTTCGCCATATACAAAAAATAAATAGCGATGATGACAGCAGTGATCAACAAGACTAAATTTTTAGCAAGCACCACTTGTTGCAAAAGATAAGCACATGCAATGATGGCTAAACAAATTGCCAAAATGATACAAACCCATTGCCAGCCATGAATCTTACGTGCATCAGCTATCGTTTGAATATCCTTAATCAATTGTCTTTGAAACACATAATTAGCAAGGCCCAAAAGGATCCCAACAAAGCTCATAAAAAAAGCATACCCATAGCCAAAATCGTGAGAGAAGGTAGGACCAATAAATAATGCAAAAATAGACCCGAGATTAATGGCCATGTAATAAAGGGTAAATGCGCCATGAAGTCTCGGATCATTATCTTCATAACATTTTGCCAGCAAACTAGAAGGATTGGCTTTAAATAATCCATTGCCTACACAAATGAACCCTAAAGCCAGAAAAACATAAGCAGGGCTCGCGCATGCTAAAGACAAATACCCAATACCCAATACAACCAAACCCAAAACGATGACTCGCTTGGTGCCCAGCACTTTATCTCCAAGATATCCGCCTATGGCAACCATACCGTACACTAGGGCTGAAAATGCCCCAAAAGTATGGTAGGCCTGATCCTCATCAAACCCTATGTATCGAACAAAATAAAGCGTTAAGATCCCTTGTGCCGTGTAATAGCCAAATCTCTCCCAGATTTCCAACAAAAAAATCATATAAAAAGCACGAGGCTGCTCTTGAAATAAAGATCTTTTTAACCTTGCCATACCACCCGCCAGTCAACTATATTTTCCAATATATTACTTTAAAAACAATCATTAATCATGGCGAAAATTGCCCTTTACTTAGCCGGTGGTGGCGCACGTGGTGCCTACCAAGCCGGTGTATTAAAAGCCTTAAATGACCTATTAGAAGTTGAGACCTTACCCTTTGCGATGGTGAGCGGTGTGAGTATTGGATGTATCAATGCGTCTATTATCGCCCAACACGCAAATGATTTTTCCACCGGCATCAAACAACTCGAGAGTTTATGGAGTAATATTCGCTGTCAACAGATTTTCAATTCCAGTAATTTCCAATTAAGCAAGTCCGTACTACGCAATATGGGCAATATTTTTATGAAAAAACACCACTCGGGTCATCTGTTAGATACAACCCCTTTGCATCAGTTTATTCAAGAAAATATCGATTTTGATAAGATCAAAGCAAATATCATGAGCCGAAATCTAACGACCATGGAAGTCATTAGTACTTGTTATGAGACACAGCAAACCATTTCTTTTTACCAACACGCAGAACCCCATTTTGACGACTGGAATTATCCACGTCACACCAGTCAACGGGTTGAAATGGGCCAAGAGCACATTCTAGCGTCCAGCGCGCTACCACTTTTTTTCCCAACTGTTAAAATTAATGGATTACATTACGGTGATGGTGGGATGGGTCTTGTTGCCCCTTTGCGTGGAGCACTGCGTTTTAATGTTGAAAAAATTCTCATTTTAGGTACCCGCCAAATTGCTGGGTTTCCTGATGTTGAGGGACTACGCAATACCGATATTGGTTTTGCGCACATTTTAGGAAACATGCTAAATGGACTATTTTTAGATAATCTTGATCGCGATATTGAGATGGTGAATCGCATGAATGACATTGCTCGCTTAATCTCTCTGTGGAAAAAACGGCGATCACCCTGGCGTCCCATTGAAATACTTCATTTGCGCCCTAGTGTGAATATCTCAGAAATGGCGCAAGCACAGTATCAATCGATGCCTGCTTTGCTGCGTTTTTTATTAAATGTGTTAGGTGCCCAAAGTCATTCAGGTGATCTATTAAGCTTCTTACTGTTTGAAAAGGAGTTTACCCTTGAACTCATCGAATTAGGGTACAATGACACCATGGCATCAGCCGACATCGTGCGCGCGTTCTTTTCTTGATTATAAATTTGTAAAATCATAGCAACTATGGACGATAGACTTGTGGAAGCAATTGCCTGAAATGGACCATGTCACTTTAGACATGTCTGGTTGTCTTGAAGCGCAAGGTCGGTCGGTTACATCTTTTTTAATGTAGCCAATACCTTCGCCGCATCAGGTCTTATTCCAAACCAGATATAAAATGCCTCTGCTGCTTGCTCTACCAGCATACCCAAACCATCTGTGGCTTCACAGCCCTGTGCACGAACTTGGGTGACGAAAGTCGTAGCCTCATGCCTATTGTAGGCCAAATCATAGCAAAATGGTTTTCTAGCCATCAGCGCATTGGGTAACAAAAGCGCTTGCCCCTGAAGGCCCGCTGAAGTGGCATTGATCACCACATCAAAGCCTGGTTCTGTGTTTGCGATGACCTTTGGCAACTCGTCAAATGATATAGCGACTGTTTTTGGAAATTTCAACTGTAATTCATGAGCTCTCTCTAAGGTCCGATTCACTATCACGAGCATCAACGGGTTTTCTCGAAGCAATGGACCAAGCACACCATGTGCAGCACCGCCTGCGCCCAACAATAATATCGAACGCCCTTCTAAGCTTAAGAATCGACTGACATCTCGAATGAATCCAATCCCATCGGTATTGTCAGCCTGTAAGCGACCTTCATGCATCCATAATGTATTCGCAGCCGCAGCTTCTGTTGCCTCTATACTTCTATCCTGGCTCATCGCAAAGGCCCGCTCTTTACAGGGTAAAGTGATATTCAACCCTTTTCCACCTAACATAAAAAATTCTTTGACTTGTGATTCAAATCTTTGTACATCAATCTTAATTTTGTCATAAGTCAGCGCTAAACCTGTTTGTTTTGCAAAGAGCTGATGAATGGTTGGCGATAAACTATGGGCAATAGGATTGCCCATCACAGCAAATCGTGGCGTCATAAACATCGTTCACCTCAAGCTTTTGGTAACCAGTTCATAGAGATCTTTTGACAATTGCAGAGATGCCAAATGGTTCAACTGTTCTTTGATGAGCACCTGTCTTTGTTCATCCAAGCGTTGCCAACGCGTAAAAGGAGTCAAAAGACGCGCAGCAACTTGCGGATTTATTTTATCCAACTGAACCAACATCTCGGTCAAAAAAACATAACCACTGCCATTTGGCGCATGAAAATGGCGAGGGTTCGCTTGTGTAAACGCACCCAAAAGTGCACGAACTTTATTGGGATTTTTGAGGTTAAATGCGGGATGTGATAAAAGCTTTTTCACCGTCGATAAAGCCTCTTTCTGATCGGCGCTGGCTTGAATTGAAAACCATTTATCGAGAACCAATTCATCTTGAGCCCATTGTTGATAAAAATCGTCGATTGCTTTTTCTCGGATCTCCTTGTTCGATATATTTGCTAATAAAACGAAGCTCGCCAATTGATCTGTCATGGTTTTGGTGCTAGAAAATTGTGTGAGACACTGTGGGAGGCTACTTGCTTCATTTGCTTTCATCATCAATCGTAAACACACATTGCGCAGTTTGCGTTGTCCAAAAGCGGTGCTATTCATCTCATGCTTTTCAAAAGACCAAAGCTTCTGGTAGGTTTCAAGGGCTTGACTATAAAGCGCTTGCCCCAAAGTTTGATGAAAAAAATCACGCGCATCTTCAACCAGCGACACATCCATATGGGTTAATACGGTTGCAACTTCTTCAAAACTGGGCGGGGTGAGAAGTTCAGCACGTAATGATGCATCCAATGAGTCATCTGTCAGAACAAATAGGTATGTGTCAAGCAATGCTTTGGGTACTTGCCAAGTATGACGTGGAGATTGATAACAAGACTTAATGACATTCAAAGCCAAGGCACAAGCTGCATCCCATTTGGCAAACCCATCATTTTCAAAGCGCAATAAAGCCTGCAATTCGTCAGGACTAGAATCACGATGCAACAGAATGGGTGCTGAAAAATCACGAAGCAATGACACAATGGGTTTTTCTGTTAACCCATGAAAGTAAAACGTTTGCTCAGGCTCTCTTAATTCAAGTACGTCGTTTTTTAAAGGTAGGCTCTCTCCTAATGAATTGAATAAAGCCACTCGAATGGGAATATGAAAAGGCGCTTTTTCTGCACCATCAGGTGTCTTACGACAAGTCTGAGTGAGCTTCATTTGTAAAGACCCTTCATGAAAATGACATTGCATCGTGACTTCTGGCGTTCCTGCTTGGCTATACCAGCGCTTAAATTGACTAAAATCAACGCCATTCGCATCTTCCATGGCTTTGACAAAATCATCAATCGTCACAGCCGTGCCATCATGTCGTTTAAAATATAAATCCATCCCGCGCCGAAATCCTTCTTTGCCTAATAAGGTTTGTTGCATGCGGATCACTTCAGCCCCTTTATTATAAATCGTTGCTGTATAGAAATTATTAATTTCTTGATAAGATTCTGGACGCACAGGATGAGCCATGCTGCCCCTGTCTTCAGGAAACTGGGTGTTACGTAAGGCTTTTACGTCAATAATACGAAACACATCACGTGAATTCATATCGCGGGAAAATTCTTGGTCTCGAAATACGGTCAAACCCTCTTTTAAGCTCAATTGAAACCAATCACGGCAAGTCACCCGATTTCCAGTCCAATTGTGAAAATATTCATGCCCAATCACCCCTTCAATATCGGCAAAGTCCTGATCAGTTGCACTATCAACACTGGCCAGGATGTATTTGGCGTTAAAAATATTTAATCCCTTATTTTCCATTGCTCCCATATTAAAATCGCTGACCGCTACAATCATAAACACATCCAGATCATATTCTCGTCCATATTCCACTTCATCCCAACGCATCGCGCGCTTTAATGAGGCCATGGCATGGGCACATTTGTCTTCATTGCCAGGTTCAACATAAATACACAAGTCCACTTTTCTTTGCGAGCAGGTGATAAACGAGTCGGTGACAGCAACTAAAGAACCCGCCACTAATGCAAATAAATAAGACGGCTTTTTGAATGGATCAGACCACGTGACCCAATGTCTCCCTTCGGGCAAATCGCCAGAATCGATGAGATTTCCATTGGATAATAAAACCGGATAGCGTTTTTTATCAGCGCGAATTTTCGTGGTGTATGTTGCCAAAACATCTGGTCTATCTAAAAAATACGTGATCCGACGAAACCCTTGTGCTTCACATTGGGTACAAAACAATTGGCGTGATCGATACAGTCCTGATAAATGAGTATTATCTTGAGGTCGAAGACGGGTTTCTATAGTTAAGATACAGGTGTCAGGACAATCTTTGAGGCATAAATCTCCACCATCAAGGTGATAAGCGCTCTTTTCTAGCGGGGCGCCATTTAATTGAATGCTGACGAGTTCCAAATCATCCCCATACAAGCGTAACTCACCTTTGCCTTGTCTTTTTAGCTCCATCACATTGCGAACCAAGACATACTCATCATACAAATCAAAATCTAGAGCTACTGTTAAGATAGTAAACGCGGGAGGTGCGTAGTCTTTTAAATAAATCGTGCCGTCTGACATCTTTTGCCCCTTTGAGTAATCCTAGAAAAAGCAGTAGCCATCTTCGCTACGAGATCAACCGCTTTTTCTAGGATAATAAAAAACCAATTTTCAACCAGGTGTCGAATAAAAATCAATCATTTGATTAATAATAATAATTTTAATAAATAAATACGAAATAGGATATTCCATGACAACAAATTTCGCCTATACTCAAAGTATGGGATGAGTATTTCATATTTATTGCCATCATCATATGAGTCGTGTCATCCTCAGGGGGATTCAAAACAGTATTTCAACAGATATCACCATCGTTTTTTCTATCAGTAGACGTGTTCACTACGATGGAAACGATACAGTGGATGAATGAGTTTTTAGATGTGTTATGGCATATTTTACGTAATTTCGATCCGTCGAAGGGGATGATTGAATGAATACAGAAGATTTTTTAGCGAGCTATACTCGCCGCTTTGTGGATAATAAAGAAGAAGAAATGAGTCTCAATGACTATTTGGAGTTATGTAGCACAAATCCCGCAGCTTATGCCAACCCCGCCGAACGATTATTAATGGCGATTGGTGAACCTGAAATGATAGATACACGACATGATCCCGTTTTATCTCGTATCTTCTCCAATAAAGTGATCCCACATTACCATGTATTTGATGATTTTTATGGCATGGAAGAACCCATTGAACAAATTGTCGGATTCTTAAAACATGCTGCACAAGGATTAGAAGAAACCAAGCAGGTATTGTATCTGTTAGGGCCAGTGGGAGGAGGAAAATCATCTCTTGCTGAAAAATTAAAAGAGCTTATGCAAAAAATTCCATTTTACGCTATCAAAGGCTCACCTGTTTATGATTCACCTCTTTCTCTGTTTCATCCAGAAGAAGATGCACAATTGCTCCAAGAACGATTTCATATTCCAAGCCGCCATCTGCGCTATATCTTGTCGCCATGGGCCATCAAACGCCTGCATGAATTTAACGGTGATATCAATCAATTTAAGGTCATCAAGGTCAAACCTTCACGCATGAAGCAAATTGCCATCGCTAAAACGGAACCTGGAGATGAAAATAATCAAGACATCTCCTCTTTGGTAGGGAAAGTAGATATTCGCAAACTAGAAGAATTTTCCCAAGATGATCCGGATGCTTATAGCTATTCTGGTGGTCTTTGCCGGGCAAATCGCGGTTTGCTTGAGTTTGTTGAAATGTTTAAAGCACCGATTAAAGTCCTACATCCTTTACTCACGGCGACCCAAGAAGGCAACTACAATCCAACAGAAGGCTTATCTTCCATCCCATTTGAAGGCATCATTCTCGCGCACTCCAATGAAGCAGAGTGGCAAACATTTCGTAACAATAAAAACAATGAGGCTTTTATTGATAGAATCAACATTGTTAAAGTCCCTTATTGCTTGCGTGTTTCTGAAGAATTAAAAATATATCGCAAGCTCATTGAAAACAGCTCGCTCACAAAAGCGCCTTGTGCCCCTGGCACTTTAGATATGCTCGCCCAATTTTCGGTATTAACCCGTTTGAAGGAGCCCCAAAATTCGAGCTTATATTCCAAGTTACGGGTATACAATGGTGAAAGTTTGAAAGATACCGATCCCAAAGCCAAGTCGTATCAAGAATACCGAGATTTTGCTGGGGTTGATGAAGGGATGAGCGGCATCTCTACTCGCTTTGCATTTAAGATCCTGTCCAAAGTATTTAATTTTGACCACACGGAAGTTGCGGCTAACCCCGTGCATTTACTCTATGTTTTAGAACGTCAAATAGAACAAGAACAGTTTCCACAAGAGTTGCATGAAAGATATCTGAATTTCATCAAAGAATATCTATCGCCTAAATATGTTGAATTCATTGGCAAAGAAATTCAAACCGCTTATTTGGAGTCTTATTCTGAATATGGGCAAAATATTTTTGACCGCTACATCACTTATGCTGATTTCTGGATCCAAGATCAAGATTATCGCGATCCTGATACGGGTGAAATTTTTGATAGAGCAGCATTAAATACTGATTTAGAAAAAATTGAAAAGCCCGCCGGCATTTCCAATCCAAAGGACTTCCGCAATGAGGTGGTTAATTTTGTCTTGCGTGCTCGCGCCAACAATCATGGTAAAAATCCAAAATGGAATAGCTATGAAAAGTTAAAAACAGTGATTGAGAAAAAAATGTTTACCAATACCGAAGATTTGTTACCGGTGATCTCTTTCAATGCCAAAGCATCAGAAGATGACAAGAAAAAGCATGCTGAATTCATCGCACGCATGGTAGACAAAGGCTATACCGCAAAGCAAGTCAGATTACTTTGTGAGTGGTACTTACGGGTCCGTAAGTCACAGTAATGATTAAAATACGGGCAATATTATGGCTCAATTAGTT
>DAHWEW010000074.1:0-8225 GCA_027326225.1 Legionellaceae bacterium | reverse complement strand
CGGCTGTCAATGTATTAAATCAAGCCAAAATATATGGTATGCCCGTACAAGCCATTCATCTGACAGAACAGCACAAAGCTGAATTTAAATTGTTTGTCACGGTCTTTAATGGTAAGTCGTGGGTTTATATCAACCCACGGACAGGAAGTGCTGGATTGCCTAAGGATTTCTTGGTTTGGCAGTATGGCAATGATCCTATGTTTGATGTCATCGGCGGAAAAAAACCACAATTTAACTTAACCGTTTCGCCTACTCCCATGAATGCTTTGAGTATTGCGAAGATAAGAGGCGGGCAAACTGAGTCCCAATTGATGCGATTTTCTTTGCTACAACTACCCATTCATGTGCAAGAAAACTATAAAATTCTATTAACTGTTCCAATTGGGGCATTTATTATTCTCTTATTACGTAATTTCATTGGGCTCAGTACATTTGGGACGTTCATGCCGGTATTGATAGCCCTGGCTTTTCGTGAAACGCACGTCATTTGGGGTATCTTCTTATTTACCATCATTGTTTCGTTTGGCCTTTTAGCTCGATTTTACTTGGATCAACTGCGCTTGCTTTTGGTGCCAAGATTAGCGGCCATTCTGACGGTCGTGATTCTCCTAATGATCTTTATCAGTGTATTGTGCCAAAATCTTGGGCTAGAGTCAGGGTTGTCTGTTGCCCTATTTCCAATGGTTATTTTAACCATGACGATTGAAAGGATGTGCATTACTTGGGATGAGCGCGGTGCTTATGAAGCAATCAAGTCGGGTGTTGGTAGTATGGTCGCGGCTGTTGTTTGCTTTGGCGCTATGAATTATGCCCCCATGCAATATTTGGTCTTTGCCTTTCCAGAGTTGTTGATTATCTTGCTGGCTCTGATTTTATGGTTTGGACAATATCGAGGATATCGATTATTTGAGCTCTTCCGATTCAATGAGCTGGCGAAGGCGAAATAATCATGTGGAATGTTTATAGGCAATTGCATCAGCGAGGTGTGTTAAGTATCAATCAGCGTAATATGGATTATGTCTTGCGTTATAACCAACGTAAACTTTACCCTTTGGTTGATGATAAATTAAAAACCAAGCGCCTGGCATTGCAGGCAGGGATTGCAGTACCTGCTCTATATGAGTTGATTGAAACAGAACATCAGATCAAAAAACTCGAAGAATTGTTACAACCCTATACGGATTTTGTCATCAAACCAGCGTGTGGTTCAGGCGGCGATGGAATTCTTGTGATAACAGATAGGGTCTATGGACGTTATCGACAAATTAATGGCAAATTATTAACCTTTCAAGAAATCAGCTATCATTTGTCTTGTTTGCTGTCCGGCGCATATAGTTTGGGAGGGCATCCGGACTATGCCATTATTGAGCGACGCGTTATTGTTGATCCTGTCTTTGCTGAAGTCAGTTATGAGGGGGTTCCTGATATTCGAATCATCAATCTTCTTGGATATCCAGCCATGGCAATGGTTCGACTCCCTACCCGACTATCTGGCGGAAAGGCCAACCTGCATCAAGGCGCCATCGGTATTGGTGTGAATTTAGCCACTGGCAAGACGCTTGGTGGCGTTTTTCACAATGATACGATTGATTATCATCCAGATACCATGAAACCTGTCGTTGATATCACGGTGCCTCATTGGGACAAAATTTTAGAAATAGCGGCTGGTTGTTATGAGCTCACGGGATTAGGTTATCTAGGCGTTGACATTGTGTTAGATAAAGAACAAGGACCTTTGATGCTAGAATTAAATGCGCGCCCCGGATTGAATATACAAATCGCAAACAGGGAGGGTGCGGTGCACCGTTATCATACCATCGAAGCGAAAGCCGCTCTTGGAAAAGAATCAATTCCTGCTAGAGTAGAGTTTAGTAAACAACAATTTGCTCGTTGATTGATAGCAACTCTATGAAAAAAACCATTGTCTTACTGATTGTCTCTTTCGCCATGTTTATGGAGGCGGTAGATACCACAGTGATTAATACAGCTATTCCTGTCATGGCCAAAAGCTTAAAGGTCAATCCGATTGATTTGAAACTGGCTCTGATAAGTTATTTGCTCAGTTTGGCGATTTTTATCCCGATAAGTGGATGGATCGCGGATAAATTCGGTATCAAAAAAGTATTTATCTTTGCTGTTTTGGTTTTCACATTGAGCTCTCTTTGGTGCGGGTTTACGAATAAGTTATGGGAGCTTGTGCTTGCTCGCATCGTCCAAGGGATAGGCGGCTCGCTTACCATGCCAATTGGGCGTCTGATTATTCTTCGATCATTTGAGCGTCATGAACTCATTGCCAAAATGAGCATTGTGGTTATGGTCGCCTCTTTAGGAATGATGCTTGGACCATTACTAGGCGGCGTGATCGTTGATCATTTTTCTTGGCATTGGATTTTTTGGGTGAATTTACCTGTGGGCGTTCTCATTGTCCTAATGTCTATGAATTTGCCGGCCGACGAGCCAGCTGTTTTTGTTCCGCCATTAGATGTTATCGGGTTTATTTTGTTTGGCAGTGGGCTTGCGACGTTAACCTATGGTTTATCCATGTTTAGTGAGTCAGATATAAGTCTTACAGAATCTGTACTCACCTTGATACTATCCATATTATTATTGATAGGGTATCAACGGCACTCCGCATACAAACAATATCCCATTGTTAACGTACGTTTATTATCTGTACCCACTTTTCAGGTGGCTGTGATAGGTAATCTACTGGCCAGATTGGGCTTTGGTGGGATGCCTTTTTTATTGCCACTGTTGTTACAAATCGTTTTGGGATTTTCGCCGCGATTATCAGGGATGTTACTCGCACCAGTGGCTCTAGGTGTTTTTATTGTAAAACCCATGTCTATTTATATATTACGATTTTTAGGATATAAAACGGCCCTGATTCTAAACACAGTTTTAGTGGGTATGTCGCTTTGGAGCTTCATTCTTATCAATCAAAAGACCTCGATTTATACGATAGGAGTACAGACCTTTTGTTACGGATTTTTAATCGCATTTCAGTATACAGCCATGAATTCTTTGGCTTATGCTAATCTGAATAATAACGACATCAGCTCCGCCACTAGCATCATGAGCACCATACAACAATTGGCACAAAGCTTTGGCGTAGCTATTTCAGCAATGATGGTCGGATTTTTTGCTTATGAATTTTCATCTCATCAAGTTTTGACTACCGTTATTTTTCATTATACTTTTTTTATGCTGGGTCTATTCACGCTGTTATCTGGGAGCATTTTTTTTCGTATGAAAAAAGAAGATGGCCAAGAGTTAATTGGCAACACACTATAAAATACAAGGGATTGGCATGAAAGGCATTCGAAATTTTCGCTTAGAAGTGATGATTCAAACAGTTTTTATTACCGTTATTTTGATTCTGAGTGGGATATTAATATCGTTATTGGTTTTTGCAAGTGTAAAGTCAAGCACTTATTTGTCAAAAAAATTAATGGTGAATACGGCTTTACTCATTTTTCATGAATTAAGAGCTGAGTTAAGACCTGCCCAATTAATTACAAATTTTACAGCATCACTCCAAGAGCATGAGATTATTGACTCTCACAATATGGTGAATTACACCTATCTCGTAGCAAAACAATTACCAAAACATGTGACTAAAAATTCACAACGTATCACTGGCTGGAGAGATGAGGATATGAATTCTGTTGAAACCTCTCTTGAGCCTGATGGTAGTTATTCAACAACTATTTTTAAACCCAAAAAAAGCGCTGTATCTGAACAAAAATTATATCGAGACTTGAACGGCAACATTATCAAACAGGAAATGGTTCCGAGAGTACCTGAAGATAAAGTCAGCTCTTGGTTTATGGCAGCGGAGAGTAAAGGACACTTTACTTGGACAGATTTTTTTCTATCTTACCCCTATCTTCAACCTTCCATCGCTGCAGTGAGTCCTATATACAATGGTCAGCATCAGTTATTGGGCGTTTTTGAAGTCGAAGTTCAATTAAAGGATCTTTCCTATTTTCTCGCTCATCTAGATATCGTCAAAAATGGCTTGGCTTATATCATTGATGAGAAAAGCAATTTAATTGCTTATGCTGGTATGGAAAAAAATATAGCTCCTAACCGTAAGGGCCACGAAAAAAATCTCTACGATCCCAAACATCCTTGGTTGTATACCTCTCTCCAACTATATAGAAAAAATCAGCAGTCTTATTTTAGATACAAGTATGGAGATCAATATTTCTATGCTTATTTTCATGATGTTCGTGAGTTAACGGACAAAAGTATCAAAATCGCCGTGGTGATTCCAGAAAACGATTTTCTCGGTAAGATAAAACGATTTAATCTTATTTGTCTCATTGCGTGCATGTTCCTTCTGTTATTAGGCATTATTTTTGTGCGTGTTTTTTCAAAACATATCTCAAATCCCGTCACGTTACTTGTACAAGATACGGAAAGAATCAAAAAGTTTGATTTAGATTTCGAGACAAACATTGTTTCTCGTATTACGGAAATTAGGGTTCTTCGAGATGCAATTGAGGGGATGAAAAAAGGTTTAAAATCATTTAAGAAATATCTTCCATCTGATTTGGTTCGTCAGCTCATTGATAGTGGTCAAGATGTACACCTAGGGGGAACTGAGAAAAACATCACGGCCTTATTTAGTGATATCAGAAATTTTACTGCTATCTCTGAGGGTTTGGATAGCCAACAATTAATGACCCATCTTTGTGAGTATTTTGATGAATTGTCTAACATTATTTTAAGCGAGCAAGGAACGATTGATAAATATATCGGGGATTCAATCATGGCTTTTTGGGGAGCGCCTCTTGAAGATGAAGATCACTGCTATCATGCATGCGTTGCTGCATTAAGATGTCAAGAGAGACTACGAGAGCTAAATATCCAATGGAAACAACAAAATAAACCCATATTGAAGACAGGTATAGGTATCAATACAGGAAAAGCCATCGTAGGGAATTTAGGCTCATATACTCGGATGAATTATACTGCGATAGGGGATAGCATTAACGTAGCGAGCCGTTTAGAAGCATTTACCAAAGAGTATGATGTGAGCATTATTGTCAGTGAAGATGTGGTTCATCAAGTGAAACATGCATTTGTATTTGAATTGATAGACAAAGTAGAAGTACGGGGCAAAACAGGCCTTCATAATATTTATGCGTTGATTAAAAAAATAGGCTAACACATGAAAAATAACGATATCTGTGTGTTTCAACTGTCTGATACCCATCAATTTGCAAAAATAAATGAAAAACTGATGGGTCTAAATACGCATCATAGTTTTGATGCCGTAGTGAAGCTTATCCACCAAACTGCCGATGCAAATGAGGCTCCTTTTTTAGTGTTAACAGGCGATCTTTCTCAGGATGGCTCTGTTTTGAGCTATCAACGAATCGTTGAAACATTAAAAAATTTTCCTGGTGAAATTGCGTGGATTCCGGGGAATCATGATGATGATCTCAATATGGCAACGGTTTTTAATGCATCGAGGTTCAGCTCAAAAAAACATTTTATCCTGAATAATTGGCAAGTGATCTTATTAAATAGTCACAAAAAGGGTGAGGACGCAGGGTTTTTAACCGAAGACCAATGCCATTTTCTCATTTCTACCTTATCAAAGCATCCAAACCATGCGCTTATCATGTTGCATCATCATATTCTTCCCACTGGCGCAAAATGGTTGGATCATATCAATCTAACGAATCATCAAGACTTCCTTGATATCATCGATCAATTTGCTCAAGTGAAGGTGGTTGCTTGTGGTCATGTTCATCAGCTATCAGAACAAACTAGGCGAAAAGTTTTCTATTGTACAGCACCATCTACCTGTTTTCAGTTCAAACCAAAAGCGCCAGATTTTTTACTAGATGACGTGATGCCTGGATTTAATATCATTCATCTTCATTCAGATGGACGCGCAAGCATGTCTGTGAAACGAATTCCATTTCATAAAGCGTTTGTTCCAGATATGACGTTAGATGGATATTAAATTAGAAATGAAAGGGTAGTGAACCTTGTGTTACATGTAACTTTAGTCTATAATGTTACATGTAACATAAGGAATCATTATCTGGTGATGTCATGAAATCTACAATAGCGTCACGTGTTCAAAAACACCGAGCTAATTTGAGGCATAAAGGCCTTAAGCCTGTCCAAATATGGGTGCCCGATGTACGTAGTAAACTATTTGTTCAAGAATGCAATCGACAGGCTATGCTTGTAAAAAATGCTGAGCATGGGCAGGACATCAATCATTTTATTGAGAGCACCGCTGATTTTCGAGGATGGGAATGAAAAGGGGTGATATTGTTAGCATAGCATTGTCTGGTGATTATGGAAAACCTAGGCCCGCACTAATTATTCAATCTGATTTATTTTCTGAAACGGGTTCAGTAACAATTTTGCCATTGACCAGCCATTTGGTAGATGCACCCATTATTAGGATCTTGGTTGAGCCAACTACCGATAATGGTATTATCAAAGCCTCTCATATTATGATTGATAAACTTTACACAACGTCTCGTGATAAAGTCAGTGCTATTCTAGGGCATCTTGATTCAAAAATTATGCTGGAAGTTGAGCGATCTTTAGCTGTTTTTGTTGGAATTGCTTAGAGTCTGTTGACACGTTTTGCAAAATACCGTACTTCTTTGTGCCAGTTTTAGCTCATGCAAGACAGCGCCACAGTCTATACAAGGTCGTCCTGCGCGACCATACACGGCCAATTGCTGGACAAAATACCCAGGTTTGCCTTCGCTGTTGATAAAGTTACGAATAGTGGTCCCGCCTTCCGCAATGGCTGCCTGCAAAACCTGTTTTATAGCATGGACCAATTTTTGTAACTGGCTAAAGGTAAGCGAGCCTGCCGGAGTGAGGGGATGGATTTTGGCGGTAAATAATGCTTCCGCAGCATAGATATTGCCGATGCCTACTACAATTTTGCTATCCATGATGAATGATTTGACAGGAATGGTACGATTTTTGGCGCGGTGTGATAAGTATGTTGCAGAGAAGGTCGATTCCATTGGCTCTGGGCCCAGGGATTTCAGCAAAACATGCTGTAGTGGGGGCTCATCAGTCCATAAGAGCGCCCCAAACCGTCTCGGATCGTTATAGCGCAGAATGTTTTCATTGGTAAAAATGATATCTACATGATCATGAGCGACAACAGGCGTGGTTTTGTTAACCATGCGTAGACTGCCAGACATGCCTAAGTGGATGATCAAGGTACCTGTATCGAATTGCATTAACAGGTATTTTCCACGTCGGGACAGAGAAATAACCTGTTTTTGCTGCAATGTAGAATGCAATGAGAGCGGCACAGGCCATCGAAGTTGATGTTGTCGAACAATAACATCCTGAATAACAGCATGTTCAACATGAGGCAACAGTCCGTTTTTGACGGTTTCTACTTCGGGTAATTCTGGCAAGCGGATTTCCAGTGACACAATGGGAACTGAATTTTCAAAGAAGTAATCAACAAATGCAATTGATTTTCAGAGAAAAGTTGGAAATTTGAACTAGATTGCCTCACTGCATTTATAATGACATTCTTACTGACTTAAGACGCTAGAATCATCTTATTCTAATGCCATTGTAGGCAACATGATGACTGGTTTGAGCGTCGCAATACGGACACCAAATGCGACAAGCAATGCTCCCATGGCTTTTACAATGTAAAATTGAACCCAGTTTAAGTTCTCTTTAACCATTAAATCCTTGACTATGACGTTGCGTCATACCCTAACCTTGGTCACAAGGAGGAAAAACGATGAAAAAATGGTACGCAAAAGAGTTAAGCCAACTCACTCAAGTCTCGGTGCGAACGCTGCATTATTACGACAAGATAGGGTTGCTTAAACCGAGTATGCGCTTATCAAATGGTTATCGTTTGTACTCTGAAAAGGATCTATTGACCCTACAACAGATTATTGCGCTGAAATTTTTTGGGTTTGAGTTGGCTCAAATCAAATTATTGCTTGTTAAACAGGAAGATGCTGTTGAGCATTTCGCGATGCAATCAAAATTTTTGCAAGAAAAAGCAGATGCTCTTCAAGAGGCAAGTATGATTTTAAAGCGCGTGACGGAGAGTTGTGGTCATCATCGATCCATTCCTTGGGAAAATGTAATACAGTTAATTGAGGTATATCAAATCTCGAGTTTAGCCATTTTTCCCTAATCCGTTCGCCCTGAGGAGCGTGCGTAGCACGCGTCTCGAAGGGCTTTCTAAG
>DAHWEW010000073.1:0-8304 GCA_027326225.1 Legionellaceae bacterium | reverse complement strand
AAAGATCCCAGATTAAAATTGTTGAGTTGATAATCAGTTGCCGACACCCCATTGTCTTTCAGTAGAATGATGTCTCCTCGTGTTACATCAATCTTATAGATTGGAATACCATTGCGAACCAATAAATCAACTCTAGGAGAGCCCACACCTCTCCAGTAGTTCATCTGGCCATCAGTTAGAAGCTTAGGCAGATTGGAATGGACGACAAAACTACTTTGATTGGCAAGTTTGGCCTGATGATCTGGAGAAAGGCCTTGTAATTCATAGCACTGTGAGGCGCCATCTACATACCATTCTCTCTGTACAGTGAGATTATCATTGTTATAAAAAAGATGCACATCGCCATCAGGCCTTGCAATACGCATGTATTTTCCATCGGCGGACATGAGACATTCATGACTCTCTTCCAAACCTAACTCTTTGATCAAAGGGTGATGCTGAATCGCTAAGGGTAGCCCACATCGTGCCAGTTTCTCTTCAAATAATTTACCCTGAAGCACATTGAACTGATAAACCACGCGGCCATTTCCTGCAACCAAATCATACAGCGGCGATGAGCCTTCCAAACGCAATAGATCCATTCTGACACTTGGGCACTGTTTGAGCCTATCAATGGCCATTTTTTTAAGATTCGCCTCAGATTGCTGGCTCACGAGCCATTGAAAATGAGCCATCGTTGTTTCAAATTCATAGCGATCCGCTGTATCTTCCAAAATGGAAGGATTGGCATGGCTTTGAAGATAAAAATAAGCCTCATACGCTTCTGTAAAAAGAGAATCTAGCCCCTCGCCACACTCTATTCGCGTCATGATGATCTGAAAAAGAGTGCGCTCTAAGACATAAGTCACATCCAAATCATTGGTCAATTTGAGTTGTTTGATGAGCTCATTTTGAATGTTACATAATCTATCATAACCGACTGAGCCCCCATTCAGAGCATCGTATCGACTAACGAGAAAATTTTCTCGTAAAAAGAAGAGTGATTGGCGAGTATGTTGTCCATTTTTAGTAAAAAACCGAAGTCCAGTATGAAGGAACTGATCAAATTGCGGTAAAAAGGCATCATCTTTCAACGCTTTCGCTAACAATCCTGGTTGAAACAGATTGGCCTCCACATAGCATTGATTGGCAACATCTGACAATTTCGCGACATGAAGGGTAAAATAGTCAAGCGTTAAAGAAATTTGAAAGCCTGGCGCACTTCTCAAATACTCATAATCCCGAGCCATGATGTCCGCTTGTGTCACCGCTTGAACGATGGCTTTACTGTCTTTGGGCTTAAGCGGTTGAAGCTGGATCCGATTGGCTCTTCGAGGTTTTAGAGACTCTGCAAAGTGATGATCATTTTCTGCATTAAAAATGGGCGTCTCTGTACGACCAACCATCAATGCATCTTTTTGAGGAGAATCTTGTAAGTCATATTTACTTTCATCTATCTTCAGAGACCATAATTGCCAACCCGCACGACTGGGATAAAAGGGAGAAGCGATGAATAAAGCATCAGACCCGGAAGAGCCTCTCTCCATACTAAAGTCTAAAAATATATTCTCTTGAAACACCTTTTTACGAAAAGGATTGATGGCTTTTTGTAGCCAACATTCATAGTCTAGAGATGCTTTGATTTTATTGAAAATGGATGCAAATTTCACATCCATCTTTTCTACACCTTGCAGATACAAGGAAATCATATAAACAGATTGCAACTTTTTATTTCTAATTTCCTCATGCAGTCTTTGCGTTTCCCTACCAAATTTAGCGGTATAAATGTCTTTAAGCTCTTTGTCCAACTGAGGGTTCAAAGCCATCAGGGCTTTCAGATAGTCATGATATTCACTTTCATATGGCCATTTATTATACTCATTAAACCGTGTACGAAGTTCGGCAAATCTCCTATCCATCTTAGGATGATTGGTTGCCCAGAAGGGATCTCTTTCAAGAGGACCGAGCAGACTTGACATCATGGCTTTTGTGAAGCGCATCATCGATGGCTCCCTGCGTTCTTCCGAAATACGATGCTCTGTATCCATTTTCAATGTCAATAAGCTGAGTGTCATTAAATTGAGTGTCGGAGTTTGCGCCTGTTTAAACCATTGCGATCTTAGGGAATGCAATAAGTCCTGTAATTGATTGATTTGTTGTGAAAAAGCTTCGAAATCCCCTAATGTTTGTAACTCTTTATAAAAATCTTGGACTTGACCATCAACACGATTCAGAGGCAAAGACATGATGAGTTGTTGCAGCGCTTTGAACCTATGTGCAGGATTTGACATTTGCCTAATCTCATTGACTGACTGTTCCAATCGTTTTAGTAAGTCCTTGCCATCTTGTTCCATGACTATTGAAGGTTTCAGTTTGTCTTTTGAAGGGGCGGTAATGACTATCCTTGGTGCTTCCAAAGCATTGCCTCTGACTGCTAAAGTTGGGATCTCTTTGTCTTCACGAGGTGAAATCGGTGCTGGTTTGAAAGAGTGCTGACTTAATCGTTGTTTGACTTGGATGAGTTCTGCTGAATATCGTTCAATTTCTGTCTCTGTAAACAGCCCTGGAATGATTAATATTTTTAAATTATTTTCAACGGCTAAGCGAATTTGTTCAGCAACTGCTTTCGTAAAAGGCTCCTGATTGCTGAAACACGCTTTTTCATACTCAAATAAAGCGTGACGTTTGAATTTGAAAATAAACCGTTGATATTCTTCTTCAGAATCAGAATTGATTTTGAGCATTTGATGCAGGGAGCGTTGGCTACAAGTGCCTGCTAATTGTCCTGCTGTAAACCCATGTCGTGGTACGACACTGTTGGCATCTTGTTCTTCTGCATCCAGAAAATGAATCGTTGGAAAAATCTCTTCATACAGTCGTTTGGCATCCATTGGGCCACGTTTGTTCCCGCTCGATTCATTTATTCTTGCTTTTAAAAGACGTCCAATAAACTGCGTGAGTTCATTTTTCGCCTCCGCGGAAGATGGTGCTGGAAACTTCCAGACTTTCATTGGGTTATAGAGATCTTTGCGAATAGAAGAAAGCTGTGAATGATATTCTAGGCCACCACCGGCATTATAAACTGTAAACAAGTAACCCTCTTTGGTGCGAGTCAATTGATACACCATGGCGTGACCACCATCTTTATTCGTCCATCCGCCTGGCAAAAAGAGCCTTCCACCTTCAGGCAATGCGTCCAGTTTACTGCTAATGGATGAAGCCACTCTATCTATTTGATAGGTATCCTGTATGCCCTCTAACTGTCTTTCAATATCAGCGAGATCTTTTGTATCCTTCATTAAATCAATATAATTGGGCGGTAAGGACTCGCCTTGTTTCTGCAGCTGTTCTATATATTGTTTCAGATAGCCCGTGGTATGAACGAACCGATTGCCTTCAAGACCATAAGTTCCAGAAATGACGCTATCGTTTTGAATATGGGCGAATAAAGAGGCATTGATTTTGACCATGTTTAGAGTACCGTGCAGTATTTTAGATAATTATAATTCATTAAGATCATTTTTTCACCAGCAAAGAAAGAAAATTGTCTCTAATGAGGCAAAGGGCTTATACTAGGGCGTGTCATCTTAAGGAGTAGACGTATGGAGCATAAGCATGTGCAGACCCTTCCTTTCAAGTTTTCAAACAATACTCACCTTGATGAAGAAAAATACCAGATTCTATATCAACACTCGATCAATAATCCAACTCAATTTTGGGCAGAACAAGCTTTAAAATTCATCTCATGGTCTAAACCCTGGGAAGAGGTGACAAACAGCTCACCTTATCCTTTTGAAACCAATTGGTTTATCCGCGCAAGACTCAATGCGTGTTACAACTGTGTGGATAGACATCTTGAAACACAAAAAGACAAAATCGCCCTCATTTGGGAAGGCAATGCCCCTCATGAAACAAAATCATTCACCTATCAGCAACTCTATGAACACATTTGTCAATTTGCCAACGTTTTGAAATCACTTCAGGTCAAAAAAGGGGACCGAGTTTGTATTTATCTACCGATGATTCCAGAGACCATCATTGCCATGCTTGCCTGTGCGCGCATTGGGGCCATCCACACCGTAGTCTTTGCTGGGTTTTCCGCAGATGCCTTACAAACTCGGATACTTGATGCTGATTGTCATCTATTGATCACGGCAGATGAAAGCATCAGAGGCGAAAAAATCATCCCCTTAAAACAGATTTGCGATGAAGCGCTCACTAATTGCCCCAATATCTCTCATGTGATTGTCATCAAACGGGCGCATCATGTTATACCCATGCACCATTCAAGGGATCTCTGGTATCACGAATTAATGACGAACGCTTCAAAAGAATGTCCTATTGAACACATGGATGCCAGTGATCCTTTATTCATTCTCTACACATCAGGATCAACGGGTAAACCCAAAGGGGTACTACATACCACAGGTGGTTATCTCGTGTATGTTGCCCTCACACACCATTATGTTTTTGATCACCACGAGCATGATATTCATTGGTGCACTGCCGATGTGGGTTGGATCACCGGCCACTCATATCTGGTTTATGGGCCGCTAGCCAATGGTGCCACCACCCTCATATATGAAGGAATTCCACACTTTCCCACCCCCTCTCGCTATTGGGAGATCATTGACAAGCATCAAGTCTCCATTTTTTATACGGCTCCAACCGTCATTCGATCGTTGCGACATGAAGGTGATCAATGGGTCAAACGTACGAATCGACAATCGCTCCGATTACTTGGTACGGTTGGAGAACCCATTAACCCCGAGGTCTGGACTTGGTATTTTGATGTGGTTGGCGAAAAGCGATGTCCCATTGTCAATACTTGGTGGCAAACAGAAACAGGAGGGATCCTTTTGACTCAATTACCAGGCGTCAACTCATTGGTTCCAGGCTCTGTCGGTGGGCCTTTTTTTGGGATTGTCCCTGACATTGTTGATGAAGAGGGACGTTCTGTGAAACACTGTGAACCAGGGAAGCTCGTCATTAAAAAACCTTGGCCCGGACTGATGCAGACCATTTATGGTGATAAACAACGATATATAGATACGTATTTAACCTCTTTTCCTGGCAATTATCTGACAGGTGATGGCGCCTATCGGGAAAGAGAGGGAAGCTACTTTATCACAGGACGTTCTGATGATGTCATCAAAGTATCTGGTCATCGCATTGGTACGGAAGAAGTAGAAAGTGCCTTGTTAACTCACTCTGCAGTTTCAGAAGCAGCCGTTGTGGGCATGGCTCATCCCATCAAAGGGGAGGTGATTTATGCTTTTGTATGCACTAAAATTGAAACGAAACCCACAGAACAATTAAAAAAAGAACTGGTACAAGTCGTCAGAGATAAAATTGGCCCATTAGCTACGCCTGAAAAAATACAATGGTCAAAAGCCCTACCGAAAACTCGCTCAGGAAAAATCATGCGTCGCATTTTACGTAAAATCGCAAACAAAGAAGTCTCCGAACTGGGTGATTTGTCAACTCTTGCTGACACTGGCATTGTTTTGCAATTAATTAAGGATAGTCAATGAATCAAAAGGTTTTTGTCAATCGAATTTTGAACATGAAAAAAATCAAATACATTGGTTTGGATATGGATCATACCTTGATTCGTTATCAAACCAAGAATTTTGAATCATTGGTCTATCAATTGGTGATTGATGTACTCATTTCAGAAAAAAAATATCCTGAAACCATCAAGAACTTCCAGTTTCATTTCGAAGATGCAATTCGAGGACTGGTGGTGGATAGCAAAAATGGCAACACATTAAAGCTCAGTCTATTTGGTGCGATTCGCCAAAGTACTCATGGCACCAAAAAAATCACTTATGAAGAGCAAAAAAAAATATATCGCAGTATCTATGTAGACTTGAGTGATCCCAATTACATTGCCATCGATACTTCATTTTCTATTGCTTTTTGCACGTTATTCGGTCAGTTGATTGATTTAAAAGAAGAGTACCCTCACGATTTACCCAATTATCCTACTATTGCGATGGATGTTTTGAGCAGTGTGGATAAAGTACATGCTGATGGTAGCTTAAAAAGCTATATCAGCCAAAATCTAGACCATTTTGTCATCAAAGAAAAAGGCCTCGTTGATGGCCTCAAACGCATCATCCGGCATGGTAAAAAACTCTTTATCCTCACGAATTCAGAATATTATTACAGCAATCTTTTATTAGAATATGCGATAAATCCTTTCCTCGAAAAAAATGAGCGTTGGCAAGATTTATTTGAGTACACCATCACGATAGCGAATAAACCACGATTTTTTTACGATAACCTCAAGTTTTTGAAAATTGCTCCCGAAACAGGATGTATGACCAACATCAATGGCATCATTACGCCCGGGATTTATCAAGGAGGAAATGCGACGAAATTCACCGATGATCTCGCCTTAAATGGTGATGAGATATTATATATTGGAGACCATATTTACGGTGATATCCTACGCTTGAAAAAAGATTGCAACTGGCGCACAGCCCTTGTTGTTGAGGAGCTTGGGGAAGAAATTCAGGCTCAGAAAAAAGCAGCTCCCATTGAAAAAAAAATCCAGGATAAGATGAGTATGAAAAAAAAGATGGAGCAAGACTATATCATCCTACATACCACACGTATTGAAGAAGATACCCATCAATACGATGCAGAGTTGCACACTCTGCAAATCAAAATCTCAGAGATCGATCTTGAAATTTCAAAGTTGATTAAAGAACAACAAACTTACTTCAATCCCAAATGGGAGCGCATTTTTCGTGCAGGTGCTGAAGAAAGTTATTTTGCTTATCAAGTGGAACGCTATGCTTGTATTTATATGGAAAAATTATCGGACTTGTTTGAATACTCTCCACTTACCTATTTTCGTGCCAACAGAAGATTGCTTGCCCATGATCTATGACAATACCAACACATGTCTGTTGCCATCTTCATCCGATTCAACCCCATGGATCACTGTTTCGAACCCTGGTAATACCTGGCCAATGTCATCCAGCATCAGCAAAAACTCAAGAATGGCTTGACTTTCATCTGTGATTTTTTCACCAGGCATGATGAGCGGGACCCCAGGTGGATAGGGCAATATCATCCCGGCAACCGTTTCCCCCTTTAATTGACTGAGAGGCACTCGTTTCACTTCTTGTCGGATGAGCTTTTGATAGGTTTGATGGGGCGTTAAGATCATTTGCGGCAAGACATCGAAGGCATGATACATGGCTTTGGGCAGATCATGCTTTTGCATCAAACCATGTATGGTCTTGGCAATGGTCTGGATCCGCATGTTTCGATAAAATTCAGGATGTTCTTGATACAACTGCGGCAACATGACTTTGACAGACTCATTTTCATCGTACAATTGTTTGAATTTATTTAATACTCCCAACAAAAACATGGATTTGGCCTTCGTGATCCCCAAGCCAAATAAAAAGAGCATGGAATAAGGACCTGTTTTTTCAACCACAATCCCGTGTGACGCCAAAAATTTTTCAACAATCACGGCCGGGATCCCCCAATCTTCCAATTTCCCGTGTTGAATGCCTGGTAATAACACAGTTACTTTGATGGGATCTAGAAACAAATGGTTTTTATCTACATTATGAAACCCGTGCCATTCTTCTTTTGGCTTTAATGGAAAACAGGAAAGATTCGATTTCCCCGGAGATTGCCAAACATCAAAATACCAATCCTTAGATTGTTTCTTTAATCGTTTGATTTCAGAACGAAAGGCCAGTGCCAACTGAATCGATTCATTGATCAAACGGTATCCCTGTTCTTCTCTCATCATTGCCGCAGAGACCTCGCAACTGGCCACCAACGGATAAAACGGGGACGTTGAATGATGCATCATATAATTTTCATTGAGGATATCCTCGTTAAATTCACCTTTGATATGAATCATGGAGGATTGACTAAAGGCGGCTAATAATTTGTGTGTCGATTGTGTTTCAAAAATCACTTGATCTTTTAATGGAGTGAGACTCATACCAAATTTTTCAGCGTAAATAGGATGAAACTTTGTATAAGGGACCCATGCGCTATCAAAATGCAAGTGTTTAACCTTAAGCTTTTGCTGAATATGTTGAACATGATAAAGAATACCATCGTAAGTTGAATTGGTAATCACTGCATACGTTGGCCAATGAGATGCAATCGGGTGTTCTTTCAACTTTTGTGCAATTGATTTTTCTGAATACTCTGACTCAGGTATACCACCCAATATGCCATAGGCATTGCGTGTGGGTTTTAAATAGATAGGAATGACATCGACCATCATTAAAAAATGGGCCAAAGATTTATGGCAATTTCGGTCAATAATCACCGTATCGC
>DAHWEW010000072.1:0-8375 GCA_027326225.1 Legionellaceae bacterium | reverse complement strand
CTCTGGTTGAATCTCCAGAAGCGTTAGCTCATATAGAAACTCGGTTAAAACGCGCACATTTAACTTTGAATCCTGGAAATCGACAACAGGCTCTTTTCCCTTCAGATGCTGTGACGCTACCCAATCCCAATGGTACGGCAATGGGTTGTTATTATCGTTGGCAAAACAAACTGTTTATCATGTTACCAGGACCGCCACGCGAATGTTTGCCTATGTTTAACGATTATGTCTTGCCTTTGTTACAACAAACGATCCTAAAGCATGATCAGTCCTTATACAAATGGCGGTTATTTGGCGTAGCAGAGGGAGAGATAGCGGAGATTTTGGATAACGCACTGTCATCTGTGGCGTGTGAAACTGGATATCGTCTGGACATGCCCTACCTTGAGTTTAAAGTACGTTGCCATGAATCAGAAGCTCATTTGGTGAGGCAATTGATTGAACCATTGGTTACTTCTCATATCATTGCGCCTCCTGAAGAAAAAGCGTCAGAGCGTTTATGTTCGGTCATCGACCAACTGGATGTAAGCATGGTGATATTGGATGATGTGACGGGTGGTATTTTACAAACTTTGATCCAGAAACCCAGCAATTATCATAAACTCATTTTTCATAACAAGAACAACACTGCAGAGCTTTATTTTCATCTGAGTGGTCTTCAGGAATATTGGTCACAACAAGAAGATAAGATCACCACGAGTATCACCATTAAGTATCATAATGACATAGAACACGGCAGTGAAACTCACCAAATTCCCTATCGGGGTCCTCATGTCGTTTATTATGCTGCTGAATGGTTATCCTTCCGTCTGCTTCATCTCATCGATCAATTGCATCAATGAATAGCAAAGGGCTTGAGTTCCTTCGGCGCGGATGGCAGAAATAGCAAATACTTTACCCGTCCATTTTAGACCATCAATCAGCTTGTTGATGGCTTCTTGTCGCATTTCTTCGTTAGGCAGCATATCTATCTTGTTTAAAACAAGCCAACGTGGTTTGCTCAATAGCGCAGGGTTATAGGCTCTCAATTCTTCAATAATGGTTTTTGCTGATTCAATGGGATCAGAGTCATCAACAGGTGCGATATCGATGACATGTAACAACACACAAGTACGTGACAAATGCCTGAGAAACTGATGACCAAGACCTGCTCCTGCAGATGCTCCTTCTATGAGCCCAGGAATATCAGCCATCACGAAACTTTTGTAAGCATCTACTCTAACCACCCCTAATCCAGGATGTAGTGTGGTAAATGGATAATCAGCTACTTTTGGTTTTGCACTTGAAACGGCTCGAATCAGAGTTGATTTGCCAGCATTGGGTAACCCCAAAAGACCGACATCAGCTAACACACGTAATTCCAATCGTAATTGTCGCGTTTCACCGGGTGACCCTTGAGTGGTCTGACGTGGAGCACGGTTAATGCTACTTTTATAGCGGGTATTGCCAAGGCCGTGAAAGCCACCTTGGGCAATTAGGAGTTGATCTCCTGCTTGTTTGATATCTCCCAGTAGTTCATCGGTTTCCATATCATAAACCAGGGTGCCTATGGGAACTTTGATGAATAAATCATCCCCTTTTTTTCCCGTACAATTCCCGCCCATTCCTTGCTGGCCATTTTCTGCTTTATAGTTGCGTTGGTATCTGAAATCAATGAGCGTGTTTAATCCCTGTTCTGCTATCAGGAAAACACTGCCACCATCACCACCATCACCACCATCAGGTCCGCCTCTGGGGATAAATTTTTCGCGACGAAAACTAAGGCAACCATGACCACCGTTGCCTGCTTGTACTTTAATAACCGCTTCGTCGACGAATTTCATTGAAAAGAATGATATGCCTTTGTTGGTTATCCTTGTTGTTCTTGAGCAACAGGATCAATCACGACATATTTTCGGTTTTTTTCACCTTTGGTAACAAATTTTACAATTCCTGCAACGAGTGCAAATAGGGTGTGATCACGACCTACACCTACGCCTACGCCTGCATGGAAACGTGTTCCGCGTTGACGAACTAAAATCTCGCCAGCATTCACCAATTGCCCACCGTATCGTTTTACGCCAAGATACTTAGGGTTTGAATCGCGACCATTACGGGTACTACCGCCTGCTTTTTTATGAGCCATTTCTTTAATCCTCTTACTTACTTATTGCAGTAATTTTGACCTGTGTATAGTTTTGTCGATGTCCCATTTGTTTCATATGGTGTTTACGACGTCGAAATTTAATGATTTTGATTTTTTTATGGCGATCGTGAAGCATCACCTCGGCTTTTACAACAGCTTTAGCAATCAAAGGAGTACCACAAGTGACTTTATCCCCATCGGTTAACATCAGCACCTCAGTGAATTCAACTTGGCTACCAACTTCATTAGGCAACTGCTCTATTTTCAGGAGGTCACCCTCTTTGACACGATACTGCTTTCCGCCAGTTTTAATGACCGCATACATAACTATTCTCCAACTTGCATCAATGGCAATTCTGGTTCAACAAAGTGCCATATTCTATAAAATATCAACTGTGACTTCAAGTTGAATTTAATTTATTGTACAATGCGCATCCCATGTCCCTTTCTTTTGTATGAAAATTTACAAAATTCGGTAACTTGGTCGCATGTTACCGGGATGGGCTATTTTTATTTTTGGAGAGTAGTCATGTCAACAATTTCTTTAGAAGCTGAAACAAGAGCAGATATAGGGAAAGGTGCGAGCCGCCGCCTACGTCGCCTTGAAAACAAAGTACCTGCTGTTTTATATGGCGGTGATAAAGAGCCTCAATCTATCCATTTGCTTCACAACAAAGTGATGAAAGCCTTGGAAACTGAAAGTATTTATTCGAGTATTTTTGATTTGCATGTGAATGGTAAAGTAGAACGAGTGATTCTCAAAGATTTACAACGCCATCCTTACAAACCGATTATTTTACACATGGATTTACAACGCGTTTCAGCCAAAGATGTGTTGGTTAAAATGATTCCTTTGCACTTCATCAATGAAGATAAGGCGCCAGGTGTGATTGAAGGGGGTATGGTCAATCACACGATGATGCAAATAGAAGTTCGTTGTCAAGCACAGCATCTTCCTGAGTTTATTGAAGTAGACCTTGGAAATATGGCCATCGATGATGTTTTACATTTATCGGAAATTAAGTTGCCAAAAGGAGTCCATTTAGCCGCTGATCCTACAGTACCAGGTCATGATCACCCAGTGGTCAGTATTCACGTTCCTAAGGTCGCTGTGATTGAAGAAGAAGTAGAAGAAGTGGAAGAAGCTTCTGAAGAGAGTGCTGATGAAGCAGCTGATACAAAAGCGGCTGAATCATCTGATGAAGAGAACCAAGAATAGTAGGATTTGTTGGGCCAAAGGCCCAACCTACATGTGGTTTTTTTACCAACCGCACTCTTTTTGAGCATCTATACTTTTTTTTAAGAGAAGAGATAAGCTGGAAAGTGGCTAACATGAAGAACTTATTGACTGATGACTATTAAGTTAATTGTTGGGTTACGAAACCCAGGTTCAGCCTATACACGCACGCGCCATAATGCAGGGGGGTGGTTTGTTGAGGCTTTAGCTACACATCATCATGCTTTGTTCAAAGATGATAAAAAGTTACATGGCGAGATCACGTCGTTAACTATTAATGGGATCTCTTGTCAGGCCATGCTTCCCTCAGTATTTATGAATCTCAGTGGGTTACCCATCCGGACTTTTTGTCAATTTTATCGAATCACGCCTGAAGAGCTTATCGTGGTTCACGATGACTTGGATCTTCCTGCTGGACGTATCAAACTAAAAACGGGGGGTGGTCATGGTGGGCATAATGGTTTGCGTGATATCATCCATCAATTAGGCAGTACTCATTTTCATCGGTTGAGAGTGGGTATTGGACATCCTGGGCATAAAGATTTAGTGCTCAATTATGTGTTGGGCAAGCCCACAGAGTTGGATCGGCAATTGATATCAGAGGCCATCGAAAGAGGCATTGCGGTGCTGCCAACCCTCATGGCAGGTGAGGTATCTGTGGCTATGAGTCAACTGAATGGGTAGCAACTGAGAGGTCAGCTATGGGATTTAAATGTGGAATTGTTGGTTTGCCCAATGTTGGCAAATCCACTTTATTTAATGCTTTAACCAAGGCAGGTATTGAAGCGGCTAATTATCCGTTTTGCACCATCGAGCCGAACATTGGTATGGTCACAGTACCTGACGCTCGTCTTGATGCTTTGAGTGACATTGTGCATCCACAGCAAACGGTTCCTGCCGTGATGCAATTTGTTGATATTGCAGGCCTTGTTAAGGGCGCGGCGAGTGGGGAAGGCTTGGGCAATCAATTTTTGGCTAATATTCGCGAAACAGATGCTATTGCTCATGTTGTTCGTTGCTTTGAGCATTCTGATGTGATTCATGTTGAAGGACGTGTTGATCCTATCAGTGATATTGAAGTGGTCAATACTGAATTGGCTTTGGCTGATATGGATACGGTTGAAAAATCCCTCCATAAAGCAGGTAAGTTAGGGAAAAGTGGTCATAAAGAGGCTCTATTTGAAAAACAAACCCTTGAAAAAGTAAAAGCGCATCTTGATCAGGGTTATCCAGTTCGCACGTTATCTCTGTCATCAGAAGAGTTGCTGATCACTCGACGATTATTTTTACTCACAGCAAAACCCGTCCTTTATATTGCAAATGTCAATGATGATGGATATGAAGATAATCCGCTCCTTCAGAAAGTTCATTCGTATGCAGAAGCCGAGCAAGCCAGTGTGGTTGCGTTATGCGCTGCAACAGAATCAGAATTGGTTGAGCTAGACGATAAAGATAGACAAGAATTCATGGCTGATCTTGGCTTGAAAGAGCCTGGCTTACATCGCGTGATTCGTGCAGGATATGATTTATTGGGTTTGCAAACCTATTTTACAGCAGGGGTTAAAGAAGTTCGTGCTTGGACGATTCGCCGAGGGGCCACAGCGCCACAAGCGGCTGCAGTGATCCATACTGATTTTGAGAAGGGATTCATCCGTGCTGAAGTGATTGCTTATGAAGCGTTCATTCAATATGGTGGAGAGCAAGGCGCTAAAGAGGCTGGAAAATTGCGGTTAGAAGGCAAAGATTATGTGGTATGTGATGGAGATGTGATGCATTTTCGATTTAACGTGTGATTCAGACAGGAAGGGTGTGATGAAAAAAACGATGGTTTTATTATTTGTTGCACTCAGTACATGTCTTTGTGCATCGACAGAGAAAAATCATCCCGACCAAGTACGAATTGCTGCTGTTCAGTTTCCTGGACTGTCTCATCAATCTGAACAAGAATTTCTTGCCACAATGGGTCGTTATATTAACGAAGCAGAAAAAAAACACGTTAAAATACTTTTATTTCCTGAGCTACTGACCTTAAATCTGCTGAAAGATCCCAATCATGTTACTGTGCCACAGTACAATAAAATCGTTCATTTTTTAGGTAAATACAAACAATATTTACAGTCTATGGCAAAGTCCAAAGAGATGATCATCATCGGGGGTACGACGTTAACCAAAAAGGATAATACTTTCTACAATACAGCCATCATTGCTTTTCCGAATGGTGATATCAAGACCGTAGATAAGTCTTTGCTGACCCCGTGGGAGTTATCTCATCTCATCACAGGCATTGGTCAGTCAGAGCCCTTATCATTTGAAACCCCGTGGGGTAGGGTTGTGGTCCTTATCTGTTATGAGGCTGAATCCCCCGAGATTATCAGCAAAGTATCTAAAATAAATCCAAATATGATTTTCATTCCATCAAATACCGGTGGTTTGTTCGGATTAGAGCGAGTCAGTATTGCTGCAAGATTTATTGCGCTTAGTGAAGTCACATACACATTATTAACCGGCGTTACCACCAACATTGCTCGAGAAAAAATAACTGATCAGGGTGTTGGACAAGCCATATTTGCGCTACCTAAGGAAAGAGGATATCCCTTAAAAGCAAGCCTTGGGACATTTAATCAGCCTGATATGTTGGTTGTTGATGCTGATATCAAGAAAATTGAACAGGATAAACGTTCGTCTCAGGTGACAAATGCCGCCAGAGATTACTTACGTCAGCATCATTAAGCAACAGGTCCTGATTCAACATGATTAAAAGCCTCCACTTCTTGTCGGCTCTTTTCATTATCTGTGGTCCATTTTTGTTCTGTAAAAAAACGACCAGTATAGAGGCCTGCACTGGTTGCAGTCATGGCAGCACCAGATACTGTCATTGCTATGATGTTGATACTCAATGTTTCAGCGAGTAATGCACCAAAAGCGGCGATTGAAAGCCCACAGATTCCAATGGATAATGTCCCAACACCGCCTACGAGCAATAGAATGCAAAAAACGGCCATGACATCACTACAGATGATTTGCATAAAAAGACTTGGGTCCATCGGCTCATTTCGTAAATCAGCAGATAACCTGGTGCTAAATGCATTCATAAATGCAGCCTTTTGTTGTTCACCGACGGGATTTCTTGCTGCAATGGCAATGGCATAAGTATACGCTGCACGAGAAATGGCATAAGCATGGGTATAGATTCTTAAAGCAGCACGCCTGGCTTGGCGACTTTTTTCTGATGAGCTCGGACCAAATGTGGCATCAAAGATTTGACTGGCATCAGATCCAAACGTTATTTGTTCAAGATGTTCAACAGTTGCATCAAAATCTAATGTTGTTGCTTTATGTTCAGCTTGTAACGTATCTTTTTTGACAGGATATTGTTTCATTGCATCATGCATTTTGGTGACACTTAGTGCTTGAGTTGCTGCATGTTTGGATAAATCAATGATAGATGATATGGCCACTAAAGCCGCAGCATCAGCTGATTCTTCACTAAATTTTCTTGCCTCATCTGCTGCAATGATGTGTGCTGCACGTGCCGCGAAGGCATCGGGATGGATTTTTTCGTGATAACTTTTTACGGCTAGATCGATAAGAGGCTGAATCACTTCAAAGCTTTTCATGAGCTTATTTCCTAATAATGATAAACAAAAATTGGACTTGTCAGTTTTTCCGTGACTCACCAGATACGTCATCTCGAGTGTAACTAAGGATCTCAAAATAAACTGAATATGTACCAAAATCAGGAGATCCCTCACGTTGTTCGGGATGACGTACACACAAAATGGGTTAACAATAACCAAACATGCGAGCTATCTGGGGAATTACGTCTTTCCATGTAAACAAATCAGAATGCTACCAGAGTGTATTAATTAATTCAACTATGGACTTAAATTAATCAAAAATGTGAGTAAAATGAGATAATTAAGCTCTAGATTAGAACTTTAAAATAAAGGTAACCGGTCCATCATTACAAAGACGTACTTGCATGTCTTGGCCAAAGTGGCCTTGTTCGACAAAGGGATGGTGTTGTCTGGCCAGAGCCATCAATTCGTTAAATAAGGTCTGACCAAGCAGAGGGGATGCTCCATTTGAAAATCCTGGGCGCAAGCCTTTGTCAGTGTCTGCCAATAGCGTAAATTGTGGTACGAGAAGTAAGCCGCCTTGGATATCTTTAAGACTCAAGTTCATTTTGCCTTGTGCGTCACTAAAAATGCGGTAATGAAGACATTTATGTAACATCCGTTGTAGCGTTTCTGAGGTATCAAAAGGTTCAAACCCGCACAAAATCAAAAGTCCTTTGCCTATTTTGCCAACGATGTTTGTTTCAATCATCACTGAGCTTTCACTCACTCGTTGGATCACAATTTTCATATGTTAGTCCTATCAATGTAGCCAAACCCTATTTTTTTATACAGCCATATTATCCTAAAAACTGCAGTAGACCTCTACTACAAAGGTCTACTGCGGTTTTTAGGATGATTCACGTGGGTTCCTTTGAATGTTCCTTCATAAATGACAACATGGCAGGATCTGCGTCTCCCGGTTCTAATGTCATGTATTTATTAAAATATTGCATTGCGAGTTTTGGCTCATGTTTGAAATGTGCATATATAATCGCTGTATTTTTATAAGCACCTGCCATAGTGGCGTCTAGATGAATAGCCTTATCATATTCACGAATGGCATCCTCGTGTAATCCCATTTGTAAATACTGATTCGCAAATTGAAAATGGTAAGATGCATACAAATTGACAATCTCTTTTTCAAGAGAGTGCGCTTGAAAAGAGGGGATAACATCAGTGAGATGATATATACCCCATAAGGACTTGATATGTTGGAGTTCTTGCTCATTAAACGTGACCGTTTTGTTGACCACTTTTGTTACGATACCCATTGATATGAATTGATAATCAGCCGTTGGCTCAGGAACAGCTGTGATAAAATCAGTATCATATAAGGGACGATCCTTCATATTTAAAAGTATCACCTGTTTGATTGCAATGGCTCGATCATGAA
>DAHWEW010000071.1:0-8405 GCA_027326225.1 Legionellaceae bacterium | reverse complement strand
ATTTCAATAGCTATTTGTCCCCCAATTTTTTTGCAGCCATGGACTCTCTCATTGTAAGTCTTGGTAAAGAGTCAGCCAGAGCGAATCGCC
This sequence comes from Legionellaceae bacterium, assembly GCA_027326225.1. GTDB lineage: Bacteria > Pseudomonadota > Gammaproteobacteria > Legionellales > Legionellaceae > DAHWEW01. Next base: position 8,315 of record DAHWEW010000071.1, on the reverse strand, counting down.
ATGCCTTTCTTCGCTTTTGTTCCTTGCATTTGGACTGTGTGAGATGGGAAGGAGTAGATAGACTTTGGAATGCGTTTGATTATTTTATCAAAAATTTAAACGACATGGGTTTGGAATTGAGTGGTGAAGAGTTTGATAAGCTTAACCCACAAAACATGTTGGTTCTGTTTGATAGAATTTTATTAAGTTTGCGCAATTTACCAGGCCAAGAAGCGCGTAAACATTTTTTAAAATCATTATCTTCGCTGGATTTAACGCATGGCGGGGTACACTACGCTATCCAGCATGAGCACTTTAAACTGTTTGATGACTCACTTGAGTTACATGATTTCTTTCAAGGTACTCCTTCGTATGAACCTAATCTGTCTACTTTATATGAATGGGAAGAGGCAACGTCTAGCTTACAGATCAAACGCACCCTTGCTTCACGTGTTCAATTTAATCATGAAGATTATGAGTATTTAAGCGAAATCTTTACCACAGGCACTCTTCTAGAGCGACATCAGTTGATTTGGCTTTTATACACAGAGTATGAGGCAGGTGAACTACAAGATGTTTTTAATATCATTAGGGCAATGCCTGATGACTATGTTGAGCTCATTGCCAAACACATCCATCAAGCCATGCATCAACATGCTGATGTAGAGCTTCATATTTCATTCGAAGCATTGACCCATTTTCAAACGATGCTATGGAATGAGAGAGTAGTTCAACTTTTGAACCGTTATCCTTCAGGCAATTTCTTAGAAGCTTTGAGTATTCTTTATCATAGTGAACAAGAAGCAAAGTTCGATGCTTTGGTAGATCTATTTGAAGCAAATAGAGATAAGCCAGCATCATACCCTGATGCTCTACTCAATGAAGCCTACAAATTAGTCACGCTATTTGGGGCATCGTCTGATCAGTTAAATGAGTTTATTCAAGAAACCAGCCACCTCAAATTAGCCGTGCTTCATGACATGCACTTACTGATGGAGCATATTTTATCGATTCATTGGCAAAGTATGGATAAAACTGCTTTACCTAATCCTGCCAATTGGCAAGATCTCATGTCATGTATTAAAAATATGAATGAACATCCCAGTAAGCGTACTATTTTTAAGAATCAATTGATAGAGACACTCACGCAGCGCGGGCTCCAATTTAAGTATTCTAAAGGTGGGGAGTATCGGTATTTGACTGATGCGGATTATCCCGCAGCACTCAATATGTTTGTTGATCACCAAGATCGTTTGTGGCGTTTCTTGAAACATCATATTGTGGTTCCCATTCACGAAGAAGCACTTCAGTCACTAAATCCCATATTAGGTTTCTTTCAACGGTTACAATTAAACCGCACGTATCTCAATGAAATAGAGCCGCTGCTGGCTATTCTTGAAAAAATACCAAGCGCTCAGGTGTTAAGCTCCAATTACTTTAGCGAAATGATTGGTGCATTGAAGCCTGATAATGATCAAGATTCATTTCCTTTTGATATTCTTAAAGTGCTGTTGCAAGATGAGCTGCTAGGTCCGAGACCCATTGATATTGCTGAAAAACATTTTCCAAAGGATTTATTGACCCCTCTGAAAAATATCACCGCCAATCGGATTTTTACACGCAAAGAACAAGCAGATTTATGTCAATTGCTACTAAAGGAATATTTTCTTTCTAAAGCCTCGACCCTCATTCATGAGATCATCCATTTATTATCTGCTGACCAACATGCCGCCTGTCGCAGTTTTGCCCTAAAAAGTTTGCAAAGTTGTCATAGCATAGTTGAGCTCACCAATCGATTGGATAAGCTCAAAACCCTATTAAATCATCCTCGTCCTCAAGGGATTGTCAGTCAAACATGGGATAATACTGCGGCACTTTGGATTAAAGGAATGAGTGAATCCGATGCTGTTGAAAGATTGTATGGTTCAGTGATGAGTAGTGTGCTTGATGATGAAGCATCTAGGCGCGCAAAAATATTACATATCATGGGTTGGAGTAGTTTGTCGGTAGGGCTTAAAAGCGAAGATGAACACATCCATGAGTTACATAGAAAAGCGCCAAAATTAGTGCAACTGCTACAAAGATTGTCAGATGATGCCTTAACCCTGTTGACTGAATGTTATCCGAAACAGCCCTCTCCTGGGGCCTCAGATTTGATTTATATTTTAAAGAAATATGGCAAAGGGCAAGATCTTTCGAAAGTGCTCAATGATTTTCTCTGTAATCCCCATCCTGAAGTACGCGCTGACTATCAAACGGTCGCAAAGACAAGACAAGTTGACTTACAGCGAATGCTCCATGAAACACGATTGATTGACGGGGAAGTGAGTCGATTATTGACCGCTGAAGAAACTGGCCGTATCTGTCTCATATTTTCACAATTAAAACAATTAGAAAGCGGTCAAATTTATGTTCCGGATGTCAACAAACCGATATCACAACTCTCGCAAGGAGAGTTGGCAAGAGCCTTTCATCAATTGTCTCAAGCATCCATTCATCGACCAAAAGATGATATCCTCCAAGCTCAAATTATGGCTTTACTCTTTGAGGCATTGGGTCGTACAACCAGAAAATATCCACATATGGCGCAGCAATTTGCCCTGATAGCCAATGATGTTGTGATTGACGCGCCAAGTCGAGTTCTACAATTAGCAACCGGTGAAGGTAAAAGCCATTTTGTGGCCATTCGTGCAGCTCGATATGCCGCACTGGGCAAGGTGGTGGATGTATGTACTGCAAAGCGAACACTAGCCAAACGTGACTTGGAAGATTATCAGGCGCTTTTTAACTATCTTAATTTGACAGCCACTTATATCGAGCCTAAATCTCCTCGCGAAGCATATCTTGATGGAGACAATGCAGCAGGACGTATTCATTATTCGACCTTAGGTGATTTGTCTTTATTTTTAGACGAACAAACCTTTCAAGGTCATCCTATTCATATCGAGCCTAAAAATCGCATCGGCCTTGGTGATGAATTAGACTTTATCTATTTCGATGAGGGAAGAAAAACAGAATACAACTACGCTCGTCCAACCGGTCGAACACCCAAACAGATGATTTGGTTTTATCAGGCCGTGAATCATTTTTATAATGAACAGAAAGAATTGTTGCAAAAAGAACACATCACTCAATCTAAAATCGAGGAATTTGTTCGTTATTTATATAAAGTAGCCCACAAAGACGAAGATAAACAGCGATTGGTCGACAGATTAAGATGTGATGGGGTGCAACTGGTGAGCTGGCTACAATCCGCCCATGAGGCTCATGATCTGGAAAAAGGGGTAGGGTTTACTGTACGTGAAGAAAACATTCAAATCGGTGACACGGCCTATTTGATGAAAGAGATTATTCCCTTGTCGACTGGTAATCAAAAAGTAACAGGTTCTACCTTTAGTGCTGGCGTTCATCAATTATTAGCCGTTCGATTAAACACAGAAGCAAAAATCAAGGGAGAGTCTCAAAATTACCACGTGCATGCCGAAAGTCAAATCATTAGTTCACAAGTAGCCGCGAATCATATGAGTTCTTTATGGGGCCATTGGGAAGGTTTCACTGGCACCGTTTCGCATACACAGGCACAAACATTAAAAAATACACAAGGCACACAAGTCCTACAAGTCTCAACCAATCAACGCGATTTACGGTATTGGCATCAACCCATCTTTGTAAACACTCCCGATGAACGTATCAATGCACTCATTTCAGAGCTGCGTAAATGTTTTAAAAACAAACAATCTATTTTATTTTCTTGTAAGAATGATCGCCAAGTATTACAGATGAAAGAAGAGCTCTCAAAAAAATTAACCCCTAATGAATTAGAGAGCGTTATTTTTTATACGAATGAAGATGAAGAAACAAGTGAAGACATTTTAGAGAGAAAACAAAATCAAGAAGATTGGAAAGGTGGGAGAAAACAAAAAGGTACGGCTCTTATCGCCTCTGGTTTTGGTCGTGGGGATAATGTGGGTGTGGAAGCTGTATTTTTATTTGACGTCAATGACATCAATGATCTGAAACAAAAAGGCGGGCGCACTGCCCGTAATGGAGAAGAAGGGGAGGTATTTCAGTTTTATTTAATCAATGAAATGAATGAAGAGTTAGAGCAATTAAAACGCTTGATTCAACAAAGTCCGGGTGTCGATTTTGCTGAGGTGCAAAAAGGACTCGATGAAATGCCAGGTGAAAATCCTGAGCTGAAAACATTTCATCAAATCATGCTGTTACGAGAGTATGTATTTAATTTACAAAACTCAGCAAAACAAGGATATCGTGCGGCTGTAGCACAATTCTCTGGTTGGGGAATGAGTTTGATTGGTAAATTTTTTGATCCAACTGAGAGCGCTGTTTTTGTGTCTCATTTAACCGGTATGATGCGTCGCCTTGATAAACAATGGTTATTGATTTCAAGTCAGTTGAAGACCCCTACAGAAAAAGTACGTGAAATAGAAAAAGTAATCAATCAACTGAAGCTTGAATTATGGGATGAATTTAAAACAGCCATGAAAGGACATGTATCAGGCGTAAAAATGTTAGAGCTCAAACCATTTCCCGAAATCAATTTGAGCGTAAAATCGCAAAAAATTGAAGAATCTCGTCCGGAAAATAAAGATGTTGTTTTGCTCGGCTCTGTATTCGCCAGCTTGCCATTGAATGGGAGTGAAGAGAAACGTTTGGCTGAGTTTCCCATGAAATTAGCAAAAATTGCAGAAAATCTATGGCTTTTACACGAGTTTACTGAAGATGCACTGCAATATAGTACGGGTAATGAGTTTCTCGAACAATTGGATATTCGGTTTAGCCAACTCACACACCCATCTAAAGCTTATTTAGACACCATTCTAAAATCAATCATTACGCCTAGCCAAGAATCTCTATTCAAAAATGTTCCTTCTGATTTGAAAGAGTCATTCATCCACGCTATGAAAAAATTGACGCATTCATTACAAGAAAAAATCGTTCATTGGATGATGACACCTGGTTATGCTAGTGAAGAAGCTCGTGCAAAGAAAATGCGGCCTCTGCTGCAATATCTTTCTCAATTTTCACAAAACGAGCAAGAGCAATGGGGCAGTGATTATCTGCATCAATTAGACAGCATGTGGATCCATGCCTCAGAACAAGCACTACTCTGTAGGCTTTCTGGTAAACCCATGAGTTACAAAGATAATGAGCTTTTATGGAGTCTAGCTACGTCTGTTGCACCAAAAGAGCAAGCAGTCGTCTTTGGCTCTCTACAGCAAGCTGTGACAAGTGGTTCATATATTCATCGTATTCGCATGTTGACCCGTGCTGAGGGGTTAGTCAAACATTTATTGGCCGAAGAAAAGCCTCTTTTCCTTAATGCATTCACGACTGTCATGAAACAGTTTCAGGAAGGACAAGATTGGGATCTATTTGTTAAATTCGTTGATAAAACAGTCAAATGGTGGAACAAAAAAGAGGGCGCCTACCGTACACAATTGAGTCAGTTATGGGGTTGGTTGTCTGAACAAGATTTATCTAAGCTACATGTCATGCTTGATTTTAGTTTACAGCAGTTAGGGTCTACTTGGATCCAAACTCTAGACTTGGCAAGCTCCATATCTGTATCGACTGCGAATTTGCTTACAAAAACGCATTGGCAGCTCTTTCATCAACTCTTTCTAAAAAAACATGAAACTCATGCCTTAGGTCAGTATTTTACTGCAGAAGGTAGAATGCGATTATTTAAAAGTCTAGAGCTATTGGCAAATGATTGGGCGAAACATCTTCTGTTTGATACTGATCTTTCTACTGCAATAGAAGCATTAGCACAATTCCTAGAACCATGTCGTAAAGAGACGGAATGTGATCTAGGAGCCATGTCTTCTTGGTATATAGATTGTTTGCGGCAAAAGCCAGAAGTATCTGTGGGGCTTGATAAACTTGTTCAGAGTACAACCCGTACACTTAGTTTTTCTCATGTATTTAAGGAATTTAAACACCATCAGATGAGCTATGATCAAGAAGTTGCTTTATTGCGTATTGCTGATGAACTGTGTCTGGATGATCAGAATTTTTCCTTATGTTGTCAAGCCATGGCTAATTTAGGGACCATACTTTCAGATTCTTCTTTGTTGAGTCAAACAGAAAAAGAACAGTTTCATCAGGCTATAAAATTACTTCCTGCAGATAAACTCATGGCGCTATTGCAGGGAGTGAGAGACAATCAGGAAGAATTAAAAGCAAATCCAATTGTATTCAAAGAGTTATTAGATTATGCAGCTCAAAATGACCTACCGCCATCTAAGGTCCAACAACTGACTAGGGTATTATTACAAGTTGCTGGAACCAGTACCAAAGATAAGGCCTCTTTAAAACATCTCATGATAGGAGTCAGGCGTTTTCAATTACCTATATATAAAGAATCAGATCTTGATCAATTGCTCACCTTACTAAATGGAGAAGACTCACTACCAGCCTTGTATATCTTATTTGATAACGTGGCTCTTTATTTGGAAAGAAGCGTCAGTCCAGGACAACAGCAGGCCGCAAGGACCACCATTGATTTGTTCTATCGCATGGCGAAGACGCATCGTGGAAATGTTGAGCGTATGTTTGATTTTAAAGAAAATCCTGAGCTCAAAGACATGTTCGATTTCAAACAGCAAAGTAAAACGTCGCATGTCCAACGGGTGATTTGGATGCATCTTTTAAATTATAGAGCGTTTGTGACCGGTACAAGAACCGTTAAAGAGCTAGACTCACATCCTTTTCAATGGAGTGAGGGGCAAAATCAAGATATGTTGCAACGAGGTTTGGACTTTTATTTGACAGAAACCAAAGAACTTTTAGCAGAAAAAGCAACAATGAGCATGAGCATAGATAGGGATTTAACAACTTCACAACAACTTGGGCTATTACGTCTTGCTGATGAAATGGCTATTATTGGTAAACCCAAACTCACTTCAACTCAACTTGTTCATGTTGATGAATTAAAAAAATCGTTAAATCAATTGGTTAATAATTATCAATCTACTTGGTTTAAGTCACATTCAAGAGCATCTCAGATAGAAAGACTTCAAACGAGATTAGACGAAAAGCTCGAAAGACTAAGTCCTAGCGCTACTCCAGAAAGTCGGTACGAAACTTTATTAAGTGTGTTACAAGAAGAACGAAAAGCCGCGATTGAAGGTGATAGAAGCGAGAATGTGTTCAGGATATTTAAATTAAATAGCAGTGGTCATAGCCGTTATTTCAGTACCCTAAATCAAATGGAAGACTTGCTGGTCCGACACTGGGTTTCAGATATGACAGCAGTGCAGGGGTTTCAAAATTACACCCGTTTGTGTCAAAAAAATCTACTTGAATTGACTGCTGAACTGCATTTGACTTTGCAAGTGTATCTGTCAGAAGTACAAATTGACAATGCAGACGCTTGGTTTTGTAAGACTCAGAAACAACAAAAGTACCATGACTTAAATAAATTATTGAAACAATTGGATCATTTTAATCATGAAAACAATGAGAGTGTTTTCAGTGGAGAAGCATTGGGACGAATCATTGACGATTTAAAACAGGCTCAATCGATATTACCGGGACACTTAAGAACCCTTACGAAGGAAGTCTTGATGCGCTCAGATTCATTGGTGACTTATTTAGCCGAAAAACCGCTACATCCTGCAAAACCGATTATTGGTTCAGGATCAGAGGATCTACTGTAAGCTAGGGAAAGGAGTTTAAACTTTCGCTGACAATGCCTACGGATATGCGTCCTGCTTTATCCTTTCCCCGTTTGATGACGGTATATATCATCAAGTTTAATTCATCAGAAGAGGCTGTGGTTTTACATAGAAAATAACTGCTTTCAGTGGTGATTTGATCAGAAGGTATATCAAGCTTTTGTAAAATAGGCAGAAGATCAGTGGTGCTTTTAAATCCCTTTTCATCTCGTTTTTCCATTAATTCTTCGATTTGCATTTCACTTAGACCATTTCCCAAAGACATCAATAATGCTTTAGGCGCCGTATTGATATTGATAGGGGTGGTTTCAGGCAAAGTAGTGATGTAAGGAAGTAAGGCTTGATAAATCTCTTTCGTGACACCATGAACAAGCCGTAACTCGGAACTACTTTGCATCAGTTGATACCCGGGTAGATAGGGAGTGGATTGATTTAAATAGGAATCTTGAAATTGATCATTACCTACTCCAACTTTGTAGGGAGCAATCCAATTGACTATAGCCTGAATGAGTGCCGTTCGCTTTTCATTCTCACTGTTTTTTAAAGTATGCTGTAGAAATTTAGAAAATACCGGTAAATATTTCTTATCGAGAAGATTATTTATATTAAACCGAGATTGTAAGTCATATAAAT
>DAHWEW010000070.1:0-8408 GCA_027326225.1 Legionellaceae bacterium | reverse complement strand
CTTGATATGTTGGGAAGGGCCCTAGAGCTTTCTGAAAGAGCTACTTTTTGTGCGAGCAGCTATGTTGATATTTTTACCATTAATTTAAGTAAAATTGACAGCGAGAAATTAATCTTACACGAGTGCTCCATTAAAAATTGTTTGTATGAAGCAGTGAAACAATTTCCATGTAAGTCTTTGGAGCAACATGCTCTTTTAAATGAGTCTATCCAGGCGACTGGAGATTTTTTAGTACAGGGAAATCAAGCCCTGATTATTAACTTACTACTCAATCTTTTAAACAATGCCATGTATCGCATACAGGATGCAGGCAAAGGAGAAATAAAAATTTGGGTTCTGAGAAGCACTGACAAAAACTATCTTTTCATTCGAGATACCGGTAAGGGGATCGATGATGAGGAGCTCATCTCAATTTTTGATCCCTTTTATAATAGTAGGCAAAAACAAGATGTTGGCATGGGGCTATATTTTTGCAAACGACTGATGTTTGCATTAAAGGGAGACATCAAATGCTCTTCGAAAAAAGATAGTTTTACCGAGTTTGTTATGGAATTTCCAACGATAGAAAAAAAATAAACAAAGGACATATGATGACCCAGTATTCAAAGCAAGCGTTGCTTTATTTCCCATCAACAGTTTTGTTCATTGATGATGACCCTTTGTTTTTATCAACAGTTGGCTTTAATTTGAATAAGCATACACATTTCAAGTTGTGTGAAAAACCCCAAGCTGCTTTAGCTATATTGCAAGATGCGCCCTCTATTCATGAGGAAATACGACATATTATTACTGACTTGGAATTACCAGATACAGAAGTTTCAGATGGATATTCATTAAAAGCTGACGTTCAATCCCTATATCGAACGATTTATAATTCAGATCGATTTTCCTACATTTCAACGGTGGTGATTGATTACTCCATGCCCTACTTCAATGGCGCTGATCTATGCGGGCAACTGCGACAGAGTCCAGTGAAGAAAATCATGTTGACTGGCGAGGCAGATCACCAGATAGCTGTAGAATTATTCAATAAAGGTCTTATCAATCACTTTATCATTAAAAATTCTCCAAACATGCAAGCAGAATTACAATTTGCCATTCAAAAGGCCCAACTGGCTTATTTTGAGGAGGCGTCCGCTAGTTTATTTGATTATCTGATGCAACTGCCCGAAAGCTTTAGACATATCGATTTTAGCAAGCATGCTACACATTTATTTAAAGATCATTCATTTTCAGAATATTATGTGTTGGATGGCGCAGGAAGTACTTTATTTATTGATGCTGATGGCAAAGCCACCTGGATTATTGTTAAATCACCAGATGATATTGAAAGCTACACTGATATTGCAGCAGATCAAGATGCGCCGAGAAACATCATACAATTGTTAGAGGATAAGGCTGCTCTACCTTTTTTCTTTGCAGCGTCTGATCATCAAATTCCTGCCAAAAATTGGATGCCATATTTGCATACGGCCAAACAATTGGGTGATCATTATTATGCGCAGATCAAAGAGTCAGATATTTATGATATCAATCTAGGCAATTTCTTATCTCATAGCCAATACTTAAGAAAACACTTCTCTGGTATATCTATTTGATCCTAAAATATGGCGTTATTTGGGATTTTTTCTACGATGCCAAATAACTGGTGCGGCATAAGCCAATAACACATTAGAAGAAATAATATCTCGCAATTTTGCATTGATATTGATACAAACAAGATGATAGGCATTTTCCTGACTACCAGCTAACACTCTACGGAATATCAGCTCCCCATCAATAGGCTGAACAATACAATCTAAGCCAATAAGTGAAGGTAACTGGTCTTGGTATCGTTTAATTCCAGCAACATAATCCGACTGATTATAAAATGGACTCATTCCATCATCGGCAACACGTAGTTCGATGGTATCTAGGTTGTGTTGTTTAAAAAATAATAGCTCTTCAGTCATCTGTTTATCTTCGTCATCTAGAAACTGGGTTCGTTTAGTAAGACTTTCTTGAATTTCAATAAAATTCGATGTGATAACTGGCCCCGCACCAATTCCATGTAGTAACCAATCCAGTGTACATGATACCCCTTCTGTTTTAACACGATTGATAACCTTTATAGCTCCTTTTTCGGTAAGTCCTCCATGGCGAGCAACTTCCCAGCCCACTAAAGTATCAAATTTAATGTTCTCATTTTCACACATTCCTTGCCGACTTAGATTGGCCATATTGCGTAATCGCCTCACACGCTTAGCACGTAGCTCTGGTGATGATTGATTCTCAATTGTATCATTAATCATTTTATTGCTGCCTTTTCGCGTTGCCTCGGGTCGCAATGACGGTCTTTAGATGGGACAGATCAGTACTAATATATTCTGTATATGACAGGTTCAAAGTTGTCATGTACAGAGGACTAAGATAAACAAATATTGAAAAAATAACAATAATCATGTTAAATTTAGGCGGTTTTTAAGGTGGCTTTGGATTGGTTTATAAATATCTCATGGATAAACATATTGATGCTGTCCTCATTGACAATGACCCTTTAGTACATCTAACGTGGCAGTTTGCAGCTGATCAATTTCATAAAAATCTTCTCGTGTTCCAGCACCCAAAAGAGTTTTTTCTCACTACAAACACAATTCCTTATGACACATGCGTTTATATCGATTCAAACCTTAGTCATAACTTAAAAGGGGAGTTGGTTGCAAAGGAGATTTATACTGCAGGTTATACGCATATTTATCTTGTCACCGGAAATGAAACATCAACATTTGCCGAGATGCCGTGGTTAAAAAAAATCTTGGATAAGACCCCCCCTTGGTTATGAGTATATGTGATGTTAAAAAAGCCATTTTAACAATAAAAACGCATAGACGATTTTTTTAACATCTATACAAACAATAAATGGATTAAGATATTAATTTTTAACATGTATATTGTTAAAATTATTGATTTCGCTGTTTTGATATGATTAAATCAAAGTACTTATATCACGGAGTTTTCACATGGGATGTATCATAGAATTTAGTGAATCGTTAATACAGTTTGAATTTCACAGCACTGGAAATAAGCAGAGAATTTTAGTGGATATGATGCTAAAGTATGGTGAGCTTGATATTAACAACTTAGCCTTAACACTTGATATCTCGGTGCATGAGTTACAAGAAATGCACGAAGGAACACATTTTCTGGTTGGTGAAAAAGCCCATGATTTGGCTCAAATGTTTCTCATATTTTTTGGTCAACAATTTTTTAAAAAATTCACATTAATTCGAAATTTTTTTGATTAATGATGTTGTGTAGACTTAAAATCAACCGCCACCAACCCATAGTTTTTTGCAGTGCTCCATGATAGCATTTGACCTACTTTTGCCATGGACGGGTAGTAATTATGCACAATGAAGTGAAATCCTATGTGTACCTGATTGCTAGCATCACAGCCCTTGGGGGCTTTCTTTTTGGGTTTGATACCAGTGTCATTGCTGATATTCATGAGCAAGCGAGTCAGCAACTGAGGCTTAGCCAGTGGCAATGGTCTAAAATCGTTAGTAGTGGGGTATTGGGTTGTGTTTTAGGGATCCCCGTTTCAGGTTTTTTTGCAGATCGCCTCAGCCGACGTTTGTTGTTACAGCTGGTTGCTGTGGGCTTTATTTTAGGGACAGCACTTTCTGCGCTTTCCCATCATTTTAGCTCTTTATTAGCGGGGCGTTTTCTCATTGGAGTATGCATTGGCATTGCGTCTTATATCACACCGCTCTTCATTGCCGAAGTAGCGCCCTCAGCATTTCGTGGACGTATGGTGCTGATAAATGGTTTGGCGCTTACTTTTGGTCAGGCATTTGCTTATCTGATTGGTTATTTGCTCAATGATGTCTGGCCTTACAGCTGGCGAATTATTTTATGGCTTGGAGCAGTTCCAGCATTGCTTCTCCTGTACGGGATGTATCATGTGCCTCATTCTCCTCGATGGTTATTCAAACAATATGGAGAAGATGCAGCAAAGGGGGCATTACAAAAGATTCGAAGCTCTCAAAGTGATATTGAGACAGAACTCAATGAAATGCGCCAATGCGTTCAAGCGAGTGCAAAAAAACGATTTCATCTATTTAAGCCTCCTATCGTTTATGTATTGATGGCAGGTATTGTGCTTGGGTTGTTTCAGCAATTATCAGGAATCAATGCCATCCTATATTATGGACCTCTGATTTTTTCCAAAGCAGGATTTACCCCTTTAAAAAATGCAATGTTCGCAACCTTTTGTTTAGGCGTGGTTAATTTTGTTTTTACCGCTGTAAGCTTACTTTCTGTGGATCGTTTGGGACGGCGCAATATGTTGCTCGCGGGGACCATGCTTGCTGGAGTGTCTCTTTTGGCCACAAGCTTATTCTTTAATAGCGAATTTCCAGGTCATCAATACTGGTTATTGCTGTCATTTGCCATCTATATCATGGGCTACTGTATCAGTGTGGGTTCTTTATTTTGGGTGGTGATTGCTGAAATTTATCCGCTTGCTATTCGGGCACAAGCAATGAGTCTCGCGACAGTGGTGCAGTGGTTGGGAAATTTTTTGGTCGCTATTTCCTTCTTGGGATTATATGAGTCCTTAGGAGCGAGTGCGACCATGGGCCTCTTTGGCTTTTTTTGTTTGCTGGCCTTTGCGTTTTGTTATCGATTTATTCCGGAAACTTCAGGCGTATCACTGGAACAAATTGAAGCACGACTATTAGCGGGAGAGGCGCTGAGAGATTTGGGACGGCCTGCTCCCCATCCAATCATAAAACCCCTTGAGGAAGAGCTATCATGAACACCACTCCCTGCAGATTAGGCATTGTTGGCACAGGCCGCATTGGGCGGCTTCACGCTGAAAACATTCAATCAAGATTGCCCGAGTTTCAACTCATAGGCATTGCTGATCCAAATCTTGATAAGGCCTGGGCCGAACGTTTTAACATCCCGCTATGTACGTCTTCTGCTGAGACCATCTTGACCCATCCAGAAATAGATGCTGTCTTGATTTCCTCACCGTCATCGCTTCATATCGAACATGTCATCACAGCATCCACGGCAGGCAAGGCTATTTTTTGTGAAAAACCATTGGGCTTGAATGAGGAGGATATTGTTTCAGCACTTCGGGTGGTGGCGAGCCAAAATACGCTGCTGCAAATAGGATTTAACCGTCGGTTTGATCCCCACTTCGCTCAACTTCGAGAACGAGTGCGAGCTGGTGAGATAGGTTCCTTACATCTTTTGAAAATCACGTCGCGTGATCCAGAATGCCCGAGCAAAGAATATATTTCAGAATCTGGGGGTATTTTTATGGATATGACCATCCATGATTTTGATATGGCCAGATTTATCATGGACTCTGAAGTCGTAGAGGTCTATGCAAAAGGCTCCGTGCTCATTAATCCTGATTTTGAAACGTATCATGATGTGGATACAGCCATCATTATGCTCTCTTTCGCCAATGGCGCTTTAGGGATCATTGATAATAGTCGACAAGCCGTTTACGGTTATGACCAACGCTTAGAAGTCTTTGGTAAAGAAGGTATGTTGTGGGTGGATCATGTCTTACAAAATGGCGTACACAAACTCAATCAAGAGTGCTATTCAAAGGCGAATCCGGTGTATTTTTTCCTGGAGCGCTATCAAGAAGCCTATATCCGTCAATTATCTCAATTCTATCAGGCATGGTTCCACGGGAAACCAAGTCCAGTTTCTGGAGATGCAGGATTACAAGCCTTAAGGATTGCAAAGGCTGCTAAAGAGTCATTGCGCACGTTAAAACCTGTAAAAGTAGGTCACAATTGATGAATGATTTAATCTCTTTTCCTTTTATCAAAGAGCGCCCCATTGATGTGATTTGCATGGGACGAGTGGCCGTAGATTTATATGCTGAAGATATTGGCTTGTCGCTAAAAGAAGCAGTGCACTTTAAAAAATACCTAGGTGGATGTGCTGGGAATATTGCTGTGGGAGCTAGCAGGCTTGGCTTAACGAGCATGATGTTATCGCAAGTGGGTCAAGATGAAATGGGAAGTTTTATCAAAGAGACGCTTTGCAGAGAAGGGGTACGCACGGATTTACTGTATGAGACGGCAAACCACCTCACGGGACTTGTTTTACTTGGAGTGAAGCCACCTAACGATTTTCCACTGATGTTTTATCGTGAAAATTGTGCGGACATGCAACTCAAGAGAGAGCATGTTGTCGAATCATTGATACAGGATGCCAAAGCATTATTAATCACAGGTACCGGGCTTTCAAAACCTGAGATTCGTGACACAACTTACTATGCAACTCATCTTGCAATCAAACAACAAACTGCGGTCATCATGGATTTAGATTATCGACCGGTATTGTGGGGTCTCACTGCAAAAGGAGATGGAGAAACGCGTTTCAAGTCGTCTGCTCAGGTCACTCAAACGTATCAACACATTCTGCCACTATGCTCGCTTTTGGTGGGGACTGAAGATGAATTTTGTATTGCAGGAGGAGAGGATGATCTTGACTTAGCATTACAAAAAATTCGGACAATAACCAACGCTTCGCTCCTGATAAAATTAGGAGAAGAAGGCTCCGTTCTTTATGTAAAGGATCACTTAACACCCATCAAAGGGCGCGCTTTTCCAGTAGAAGTATTGAACGTACTGGGTGCGGGTGATGCGTTTATGGCTGGATTCTTAAGAGGAGCTCTAACAGGATGCACGATTTTGGAGTCTCTGACTTTTGCCAATGCTTGTGGGGCACTGGTGGTCACACGACATGGTTGTGCCCCAGCAATGCCTTCTCGGCAAGAGTTGGTCTATTTTCTAGATAGGGCGCATCGAGATCATGAGTGTTATAAGAGTCAAGCTCTGAAGGATTTGCATAAGGCCTCAACTGTTCAAGACAAGCAAACAGTCTTAATCAAAAAACCACATGGGGTTTCTTTTGGAAAGCGCGCTATTGTTGATATGAATACAGCACTTCTTCATGGAGAGATGAATTTCAGCTCAATCAAGCTTGCCATGGGTGATTCATATCAGTTTAATCCAGAATTTGAATATGCAGCATTGCTTTTAACTGGGCGAGTTCAGTTTGACTATCCGGGCGAAAGCAAAAAGGTGATGCGCTTGGACTACTTTCAAGAGCCCCCCATTGTTTTACATTGTGCGGCAGGCACCGATGCTTTGGTGACTGCGCTCTCTGATGTTGAGTTGCTATTGATTGAAACAAGAAATGAGGCGCTTTTTTCACCCACACTTTTTGATAAACACACGATGTTGGAGCTTGATAACCGCGGTATGGGATTGTTAGAAAACACTTCTTATCGACAGGTGCGCACGGTCTTTGATAAAAGAAACCGACCCCAATCGAATCTAGTGGTGGGGGAAATCATTACCTTTCCCGGGCGCTGGTCGAGTTATCCTCCTCACTACCATAGCCAGCCAGAGATTTATCATTATCGATTTTCTGAGCCACAGGGCTTTTCTTTTGCCGAGCATGGTGAGGAGGTATTACGAATAGAGCATGGCGATACGTATCAAATCCTGAATGGAGGTGAGCATGCGCATGCAGTGGCTCCAGGCTATGCACTTTATACACTCTGGTTTATTCGCCATTTGCCTCTGGCGCCTTATCATGTCCCTGTCTTTCGTGAAGAACATGATTGGACTCGTCAGTCAGAATCCAATTGGCGTGTTTGGCACCTTGATGAGACATTCACATGAGAGCAAAAATTCAGTTAACGATGGCGCAGGCCTTACTTAAATTTCTTGCCCAGCAATTTGTAGCCATCGATGGCAGGGAACAGCGTTTTGTGCACGGGGTATTTGGCATTTTTGGCCATGGGAATGTGTTAGGCCTTGGGGAAGCGCTGGAAAATCAACCAGAGGGTCTTATCTTTTACCAAGGTCACAATGAACAGGGTATGGCGCATGCTGCCACGGCTTTTGCCAAGCAAAAAAATAGGTTAGAGATCATGGCTTGCACGTCGTCCATTGGTCCTGGGGCTACCAATATGGTGACAGC
The DNA here is from genome assembly GCA_027326225.1 of Legionellaceae bacterium. GTDB lineage: Bacteria > Pseudomonadota > Gammaproteobacteria > Legionellales > Legionellaceae > DAHWEW01. The sequence goes on along the minus strand of DAHWEW010000070.1, from coordinate 401 downwards.
AGCAGCAACTGCTACCACCAATCGAATTCCATTGTTGTTATTACTTGGCGATATCTTCAGTTGCAGGCAACCTGATCCTGTGTTGCAACAGTTGGAAGTGGCTTTTGATGGCACGCTATCGGTGAATGATTGTTTTAAGCCGGTGAGTAAATACTGGGATAGAATCAGCCGTCCTGAACAATTGATGTCTGCTTGTTTAAATGCCATGCGGATCCTCACTGACGCGGCAGAAACTGGGGCAGTTACTTTGTGTTTGCCTCAAGATGTACAAGCAGAACTTTATGCTTATCCGGAGTCTTTTTTTCATAAAAGGGTTTGGTCTATTGATAGGCAACCCCTTTCTGAAACCGCACTGATACGAGCCATCACTTGCCTTAAAAAAGCAAAAAGACCTTTAATCA
>DAHWEW010000006.1:0-16635 GCA_027326225.1 Legionellaceae bacterium | reverse complement strand
AAAAAATGAAGCTGAAACTTTTTTCTGTACCAATACTACGCTAGCCCCAACTCAAATCATCCGCTATTTTGTGCTGAGGTGGAATATCGAGGTCACTTTCGAGGAGACACGGGCTCACCTTGGTATTGAAACGCAGCGGCAATGGTCAGACAAAGCAATTGCCAGGACAACCCCCCTATTAATGGGCCTATTTTCCTTTATTACGCTGGTAGCCTTTAGTATGCATCAGACAAAAGCGCTTGTCAGCATGGAAACGGCCTCTTGGTATAATAAAAAAGGGGAGCTGACTTTCTCTGATATCATAGCGATCGTTAGACGATCAATCTGGTCAAATAAGTGTTTTTCAAAGTCTGAAAATCAGCTTGATTTAGATAAATGCTCAGAAGAAAAAATTGATTCCTTGATCTATCAGCTCACTTTAGCTGCTTAGAAAGCCCTTCGAGACGCGTGCTACGCACGCTCCTCAGGGCGAACGGATTAGGGAAAAATGGCTAAACTCGAGCCTGATCTGATTCAGCAATTCATCAAACAACCTGAAAAACTAACTCTGTTGCGTCAAACATGTAGAACACCTCCCTACCCTGATATTCCTTCTTTAGATAACTGGTTAAGAGACAATACATTCCCTAAAAAATATGAAGCATTCAGCTTAAGGCCTTACGGTAAACGACGACTTGATTTCACATTTAAGAGACAAAACTATACCAAACAAGCCTCAAAATTTGAGGGTGGGGACAACAACCCATTATTCACTGAAGACATTGGTGACAAACTTCAACAACAACTTGCCAGCAATCGAAAAGCAACGATTACATCACTGAAAGCAACGCACGATGAGTTAAGAACAAAACACTCAGACACGGCCTTAAGCGATGAAGACAAGCTAAAATTATTATGTGTGACTATAGAAATCTTAGCAAGAACCGCCTCGCAAACAGAAAAAGGTGACCCACCCAAAGTCATCAGTCAGGAGTTAAACACCACCCAGGTGATGGCACTCTACGGCATGATAGTCAATCCAGGCAGTAAATTAATCAGTGAAATTGATACAGGTGAAGGTAAATCGCGCATCATGATGATCTTGGCTGCCATCAATGCCACCCTTGGTAAAACGGTAGATTTTATCACTAGTGATATGCAACTTGCTGAACGAGATTACTTATCATATAAACAGTTTTTCAAAGCCCTAAATATCAAAACAAGCCTGATTTCCTTAAATACACCCTCTCAATTGTATCAAAAAGGGGGAGTGAACTTTTCAGATAATAGCCAATTACTGTTACTCCGTAATAAATGCGATATCGAAAATGAGCGCTTTGCATTTCTCGATGAGCGAGAACACATGCGCTGTTTATTGATTGATGAAGTAGATAAATTTAAGCACGATAAGAGTAAAGATTCATACAATTATGCAGCCTCTTCAAAAAGGCTCACAAGCTTTATTTGGATTTATACCTTGTTAGTACAATTTATGGCAGAACAATTGCAAAAAAATAATAACCAAAAGATGGATATGTCTTTGCTGATTGATCCATTTCTGCAGTATGTATCTAATCATGATGCCAGTATGCTCCACCAAGCCAGTTTGGCAGAATTGAGACAAAAACAACCCAATCAACTGATCCTTTGGTTAAACTCAGCTTATACAGCCTCTAAAATGGAACGTGATCGTCATTTTAAAGAAAGCGAAGCGGATGAATCAAAATTATATACCGTGAGAGACAGCGAAGGACACACGTTGCAAACACGAAAAATTTTTGTATTAGACAATGGCCGTCCGGCTGAAGGCAGCACCTTCTCAGACGGGGTACATCAATGTCTCTGTGCCAGAGCTAATTTGCGTTTGGGCAAAGAAGAGTTTGTGATTTTACCAGAAAATGAAACGCAACGTTCGTCTTATCCTGTGACTTTTATGGCAAACTATCAACAAGGTACCATTTATGGGGTCAGTGGTACGACAAGAAGTGCAGCACCCAAATCATCTAAAGCAATCAATTATGAAAATTATGATTACTTCAAGGTACCTCGTGAAAAGAAATTAATCCGCGAAGACAAAAATACTTGGGTCGCTAAGGGTAAGAATCAACACATAGAATTTATCAAGCGCTCCATTAAAGAAAAATTAAACAATAACTGTCCTATCTTATTGATTTGTAAAGATGACAACCAAAGTCGAGAACTGAATGATGCGCTGACTTCTGACTCAGAATTCATGGAATTAGTACAAAAGGTACAGCATGTTCATGGGTTAACTGATAGTCAGGATGAAAAAGAAGCCATTAAACATGCGGGTTTAGAGCGATTTGTCACCATCTCTACCGCCGGTATGTTTGGACGCGGGGTAGATATTAATGCCTCAGATTTATTTGTGTTGGCAGCTTACGTACCTACCCTTGAAGATGAAATACAAATCAAGGGCCGCACTGCTAGAGCGGGAAAACCAGGGGAATTTCGCATGATCGTTAATATTGATGATCCCTATGCCCCACTCGATGGTCAAACGTATAACATCGATAACGAAATCAATAAATATCAAAACAAAAAAGCCATAAACGCCATCTTTCGTGAAGAGGTGAGTAAACTATACGCACTATTTTTAGAAAAGGTCACACAACGTTTTTTAAGAGATTTGCATGCTTGCCCATTGCCTGAATCACGTTTTGGTTTACTGGCCAGTTGGCAAGGCTATTTAGGAGATATGCAAAAAGACTGGAATACCAAAGCGGAACAGTTATTAGAACTTGTTGAAACAGAACAACAAGAAGCATTTACTCATTCATTTAATGACTTTACCGAACAATGGTTAAGGTGTGCCCCTATTTCTCCTGAAACCAATGAATCCAAACTGTTGTTAGACGACCTAAAAATTTCACAAGTATACACTGGTTTATTGAGTCAAAAAGGGTTCTTTGTACCCAAACGTCAGCCTATCAAAGTACAACGAAGATATGATCCTGCCGACGATGGACAAGCCAGGGTTTATTCTTCACTCTTTGCCCGTGAAATCGCAACGTTAAAAGGTGAACGACGATGGTTTGCAGATTATCATGCATGGCGAGAAGGACGTGGGGACCTATTTCCTGATCTCATGGCTGTTTTACGCGGAGAGAGACCCCTTTTTGCAAATCTCCGAGCAACGATTGAGCGATGGATGAATGAATTGGTCGAATGGTGGCATAGCATCGGGAACACAGGTGAGCTTGGAAAACCAGCGCCTGAAATAGATGAAGATGATTTGTTAGATGATATTATTTCAAGTACGCCCTAATACTATACTGATTCAAATGAACCAGGTTGTTTGTTCTTAATGCGTCTGACGTAGGTTTGACCTTTAATAACACATGGCTACTCGTTGCTCATCTAATAGATGGGCAAGTCGCGCCAACAACTCATCACTGGGAGCTACTCTCCAATCTTTAGCCAAACTTAGATTGGCCTGAGCCTGGTCATTTTGATAGCGAATTTGCACCACGCATTCTCCTCTATGAGATTGCAACAGGGACTGCAAATGTGTGAAAATTCGGTGATCATCTGCGGTTATTGTTAACCCAAGATAAGCGCCAAATCGAGTTCTCGCTTCATCCAGACGATATAAATGAGTCGCCGTCATTTTAAAACCACCCGTATAATCATCTCGACTCAACTCACCTTCCACAACAAAGATGACCCCTGCGATGACGTCTGCTTGAATCGGTTCAAAAATCTCAGAAAATGCGACAATATCCATCTCACCACTCGCATCTTCTAAATTAATAATGGCTAATTTTTTTCCGCTTTTGGTGAGGACTCGTCTTATAGAGCGTATCAATCCACAAATGATGACTTTTTTGGATGTTTCAGGATTGAGCGCGCCTATTGGTTTTGCAAAAGTACTGAATTCTTTCATATAGGCATCAGTAGGATGTCCTGTTAAATATAAACCTAATGTTTCTTTTTCACCCTCTAAGCGAACCTTGGTGCTCCAATCCCGACAGGAAACATAATCTTCAATCACCAAGTGCTCTTCGAGTAATGGAAATAATTCTTGTTGCCCACTGCTTTGATTTTGATGATATTTTTGTCCAAGATGAAGGGCTTTTTCGATGGATTCAAAAATCATTGCGCGTGACACACCCCACTCGTCCATCGCACCACTTTTGATCAATGCTTCCATCACTCGTCGATTGACTTTACGCATGTCTAAGCGTTTGCAAAAATCAAATAACCCCTCATAGGGACCATGCTCATCACGTTGTTCAATCATGCATTCAATAGCTATCTCACCCACCCCTTTGATAGCTCCCAATCCATAGATAATGGTTTTCTCATCCATCACCGTGAATGGATATTTTGACTGATTCAGTGAAGGCGGTAATACTTTGATATTCATGTGCTCACATTCATGAATAAAATTCACAACTTTATCGGTATTATCGAGATCAGATGACATCACAGCGGCCATAAATGCTGCGGGAAAATGTGCTTTAAGCCAAGCCGTTTGGTAGGCAACCAACGCGTAAGCTGCGGAATGAGATTTGTTAAACCCATACCCTGCAAACTTCTCCATCAAGTCAAAGATGGCCGTGGCAATCTCTGCATCAACCCCTTGGAGGGTTGCTCCCTCAATGAAAATGGCACGCTGCTTCGCCATTTCTTCAGGTTTTTTCTTCCCCATGGCGCGCCTTAACAGATCAGCCGCCCCCAACGTATAATTAGCTAATACTTGGGCAATTTGCATCACTTGTTCTTGATACAAAATAACACCATAGGTTGATTTTAAGATGGGCTCAAGAGAAGGATGAAGATATTGCACTTTGGCTCGCCCATGTTTCCTATCGATAAAATCATCAACCATACCCGATTGCAAAGGACCTGGGCGAAACAAGGCGACGAGTGCAATGATTTCTTCAAAGCAATCAGGCTGCAATCGATGAATCAACTCTTTCATTCCTCTTGACTCTAGCTGAAACACAGCCGTTGTTTGACAGGACTTGAGCAAATCAAAGGTAGACACATCATCTGTTGGAATTTCACTGATATCAATAGGGGTTAAGCCCGTTTTAACACGCTCTTGGTTGATGGTCACTAATGCCCAATTGATAATGGTTAACGTTCTTAGACCTAAAAAGTCGAATTTGACTAAACCTGCTGCCTCTACATCATCTTTATCAAATTGGCTGACCAATTGCGTGGAGCCTTGTTCACAATAAATAGCTGTAAAATCAGTCAATTGAGATGGGGCTATCACCACACCACCTGCATGCTTCCCAGCATTGCGGGTGATCCCTTCCAGTTTTAAAGCAAGAGAGAAGAGCTCTTTGACCTCCTCTTCATCCTGATAGCGTCTTTTTAATTCATCTACGTCTTGTAGGGCTTTTTCTAACGTGATGCCTATTTCGAAAGGAATCAATTTGGCTAATTTATCAACAAAACCATAAGGGTGTCCTAACACTCGTCCCACATCTCGGACCACAGCTTTGGCAGCCATTGTGCCAAAAGTGATGATTTGTGACACGCTTTGACGACCATACTTTTCAGCAACATACTCAATAACTCTATCTCGCCCTTCCATGCAAAAATCGATATCAAAATCAGGCATAGAAACACGCTCTGGATTTAAAAATCGCTCGAATAATAGATCATAGTGAAGCGGGTCAAGATCGGTGATACTCAAAGCATAGGCCACTAAGGAACCAGCACCTGAACCACGTCCAGGACCTACTGGAACACCATTTTGTTTGGCCCACTGGATAAAATCTGCCACAATTAAAAAATATCCAGCAAAACCCATTGAATTGATCACATCCAGCTCTAAGCTTAGCCTCTCGTCGTAAGGAGTGCGAATAGAAGACAGGGTTTCACTTTGTTCCCGATATATTTTATTCAGTCTTTCATCAAGACCTTTATGTGACAATTGAGATAGATATGCCTCGACCGATGAACCATCTGGTGTTGGAAAATTAGGCAAATAAGGTTGGCCTAAATTAAGCTTAACGGTACAGCGTTTACTGATTTCCACCGTATTTTGCAAGGCTTGAGGGAGATCGCTAAAGAGCTGTACCATCTCATCCACAGATCGTAAATATTGTTTTGAACTATACACAGCAGGACGTCTGGGATCAGCGAGCGTATAGCCTTCATGAATACAAACACGTGCTTCATGCGCTTCAAAATCATCTTCATGCAAAAAGCACACATCATTGGTTGCAACCAATGGCAGGTTTAATGCATCGGCTATACGAATGATCTCTTCATTATATTGCTCTTCATTGGGTCGACCAGTCCGCTCTATTTCCAAATAAAATCGACCTGGAAAAATCTTCATCCAGTGTGTCGCAAGTTCATTAGCCGTAGAGGGATCGTTTGCAAGAATGGCCTGCCCAATCGCGCCCTTTCGCCCGCCAGAAAGTGCGATTAATCCTTCATTATATTGCTCAATCCACTCATCATGAACTCTGGGTTGTCCTTGATATTGCCCTTCTTGATAAGCTTTAGAAACAAGACAGGTTAGGTTTCGATATCCCTTTTCATTTTGACAAAGCAAAACAAGGGACGAAACACGTTCAGGCTTTTCTAAAGAGTGGCAAGGTAAATCGCAACCAATAATAGGTTTGATGCCATGAGAAAGTGCGCTTTGAAAAAATTTTACCGTCGCAAACAAATTACAAAAATCGGTTATTGCAATGGCATTCATCCCTTTTTCAGGCAATGCTTTTAATAAAGGATTGATCTGCACCAACCCATCCACAAGGGAAAACTCCGTATGAAGTCGTAAATGGACAAACTGCGCTTGCATAGAATGAGAAACTCTCCAAAAGTCATGAACGAACTGTACTGAAATTAACTGCTTTCGGCAAGTGACGTAGTCAAGCAAAGGCACACATTAGTATACACAATGTTTAATAACTCTTTATCCTTTGTATGGTACGACTCAAAACAATGGACTATATGGAACCGTCTTTAAGATCACGCCACTCTATTAACGAAGGACGTCATGTCGAGCCTAGCGAGACATCTCCAAAACATCAGGAGGTCCCTCACTTGCTCCCAAAGAACTTCTTCCTTATTTCCCTTCTCCCCAGGCATGGGGAGAAGGTGCCCGCAGGGCGGATGAGGGGTTGTTTGGACAAAGTTCTTTTCCAATGTTTGCCTCAAAGGGGCTGGGGTACTTAGGACCACATATTATATTCGCTGATGAGGATCAAGCACATCTCTGATTGCATCAGCCATTAAATTACTTACAAGCACCAGAGTAAACATAAAGATAAAAGCTGCAGTCATGGGCCACCAAACAATAGGGTCTCGCGCAAGCTCAAGACGGGCTTCGTTTATCATATTACCCCAACTCATTGTCATAGGAGAAACACCAACACCCACATAAGATAAAACAGCTTCGGCAAGAACCAGAAAACTAAAATCCAACACCAATGTAATGAGGACGATATGCATCACATTCGGAAGTAAATGTTTGCGAATGATTTTAAAAGAGGAGCTTCCTAGAGCAATCGCTGCAGATACATAATCCACCTCCCTTAATTTCAACACCTCGGCTCTTAACAGTCGACAAAGACTAGTCCAACTGGTGATCCCAAGAATAAAGCATAAAGCCAGCAATCTTGCATCTGCTGACGATTCCAAGGTGCTAAACTTCTGAGGATGGTTTGCAATATAAGTTTGCATGGACAAGACTGCAGCTGTGATGAGTAATACACCCGGAATAGAACTCAAGGTGGTATAGATATACTGAATCACATCATCCACAATCCCACCAAAATAACCCGCTGCAATACCAAGTAACAATGCCAAAGGCATCATCAATAAAGTGGTTAAAAGTCCAATGACTAGCCCTGTACGTATACTTTTGATGGCATAATAGAATATGTCTTGGCCAATTTTTCCTGTCCCCAACACATGAAGATCACGTGACATCCAAAAACCAGCAAAAACGATAGTCACCCCTATAAAGCACGTGACTACAGCACTGATTTCCGTATTGTTTGGCCTAAAACTCAATATCCCTTGAGTCAATCGTCTACCAATGACCCATATCCCCCACCCTCCAAATGAGACAAAAAACCCCAACATCAGTGCTTGTAGAACAACCTGTTTGATAAATATTCTTCTCGCCTCAAGGGTTTGAAGATGCTTTTTCGGATAATCTAAAGACAGATAGACTTGCTGGTCGTGACCTTTTATCAACCTCGTTTCCGGCACATAAGACACCAATGCCAAAGGCGCTGAATATGTTTTCTCATAAGTCTCACCTAATGGGGCAAGAATTCTATCAAGAAGGGTAGACGACGAAGTTTGGTTAACCACATGGACACAATCTAAAATACCAATTACCAGAAAGAACAGGAATATCAGAGAAGCACAAAAAACCATCGGTTTTTTAAATACAGCCACAAATGCACGCCGATAATGTTCTTTTTTTAGCCCGCGCAGCAAACAAAGTAATCCTATCACTAAGACCAAAACAAAACATTTGTCCGTGATCAGCATCAGCCTTATCATCTAAACCTCACTCGAGGATCAACTAACGTATAGGAAATATCAGTTAAAATAAGGCCAAAGAGATACAAAACAGAGCCAAGATAGACCATGGCCCTGACTATTGCAAAATCTTGCTGTTGTATGGCATCAATCATATAACTACCCAAGCCTGGTACACCAAAAAATGACTCCAAAACAAGACTTCCCATAAATAACGATGGTATCAACACCACAATTCCAGTCAAAATAGGTAACAAGGCATTCTTTAATACATGAGAAAACAAAATCTTGCCCTCAGATAATCCTTTTGCCCGCGCAGTTTTGACATAGTCTTTATTCATCTCTTCCATAAATAAGGTACGATACCAACGACTCCCTGCACCAACCCCACCAATGATAGCCACCACAATAGGCAACATCACAAATTTGATGCTATAGAACCCGCCATCATAGCCTGAAATAGGCAGTAATCTTAAGACCTTGCCAAGTAAGTATTGCCCACCAATAATATAAAACATGGTCGAAATGGACATTAAAATGATACAAAAAATAACCCCACTGATATCAAGATAGGTGGCGCGAAAAAAGGCCATCAACATGGCAAAAAAAATATCCGCAATCATCCCTAAAATTAAAACAGGAATGGCTATAGCCAAACTGGGCCACATACGCTCATAAATATCATAACTGATGTCTCTACCCGCATCTGAAACCCCAAAATCAAACACAAACAATCGTAAAGACTTCTGGTAAAACAAAGTATTGGTAAATCGTTGTATCCCGGTACGCTTGTCATTTAGAAATAGGGGTAAGTCATAGCCTCTTTGTATCTTCCATTGCAGCACTTCAGCTTCATCTACATGTTTTTGGCCAAGCTGCATCCTTGCCATATCATCCGGCGAATTGACCAAAAAAAACAACGAAAAGGTCAATACATTGATCCCCACTAAAATAGGAATAGCATAGATGAGGCGACGAATCAGATAGGCAATCATTGGTTCATCCTCAAAGCGCCTTGGCGCTCTTTTCTTTGGTAGGCTAATAGATAAGGCAAAATCAGCAATACCTGCACCATTATAAGAAGCATGATAGGCCACAAGATGGGCTTATTCCATTTGATGCGTAATGCTTGACGCAGAGGCACATCGATAGAAATGTATTTGAGGGTATCTATCGTCATAGAACTTGGCTTCAAAGGTGCCAACCATTGCTGCATCAAAAGAAAACTTTCACTTTGTACCCCCCAAACCCAGGGGGAATCGTAGCGCAAAATATTAATCATCTGATCAATGATCTGCTGTCTCTCTTCATCATTGGATCTGTTCTTCATGCGATCAAACAAGTGATCGTAAGTTGGGTTGCTATAATTGGCGTTATTTTCACCTCCGTGGTATACCTTTCCATTAGGCCCATACAGCAGAAATAAAAAATTTTCAGGATCGGGATAATCCGCACTCCAACTCCAAGTGAATAGTTGTGTATTACCACTTTCTAATTTTTCTTGAAAACGACTATACTGCGTTGCCCGCACATCCAGTGCGATACCAATGCGAGCCAATTGCTTTTTCATCCAATTTAATTGGGACTCATCATCAGGCCCTCCCGTCACCGGCACGTCATAATGCAATATCAAGGCATTGCCAGTTGTGGGATCTATACCATTTGGATACCCTGCAGCCTTCATCAGTGCCTTGGCATCACTTAATGGTCGACGAACCATTTCTTCACCATTCATACGATAAACATAGGGATTCATGCCAAGCCCCCCCTCGCGAGAACCAAAAATACCTGTGGGAATAGGACCTTGAAGAGGGCTGCCTCTGCCATTTAAAAAAATAGCGATGTCTTCATCATAATTGATGGCAATTGAAATGGCCTGGCGTAATAGCCTTGCTCGCGAACTCTTTCCCCCGACCACATTATCTAACATATTAAAACCCAAGTAATAAATTGCCGGTTCATAATAAGAAAGAAGACGCATCCCCTTTTTTTGCATCTCAACACTAAGCATGGCCACCCCTGTTGGTGCAATTTGTATGGCTTTGCTAAAGCTATCGGAGCTGACTCCGGAAACATCATAATATCCCTGTAAAAATTTATTCCATCTCGGAATGGATTCTTTTTCTAATGTATATATTGCCTTATCAATGAAGGGTAAGCGTGCACCTGGATGACTTAAATATCCTTTTTGAACATCGGATAAAGAGCCTTTGATTGGAAAAAATTCGTCATGAAAATTTGGATTTTTTACCAACATGATCCGACTATTGGGATTATTTTCAGCCATCATAAAAGGCCCTGTTCCGACAGGATACCAACCGAAGTTTAAATTGTTATCTTCCATACCTGGCTGTGCATAAAACCTATCCACTTCCCAAGGGATAGGAGCAAAAAAAGGCATCGCCAACCAAAATATAAACTGTGGATAGACCCCTTTGATGGTGATTTGAAACGTATAATCATCCACCTTATGTAATCCCTTCAAAGGGTAGTTTCTGAGATCAATAAACCCTGATTGTTTGGGCAATTGTGCTTTAAATTCACTAAAGCCCTCGATGTAATTGCTCATCAGTCCATAAATAGGTGAATTATTCAATGGATTGGCTAATCTTTTGATTTCATAAATATAATCGTCAACGGTTAACTCACGTGTACCAGTATGTTTGAAATCGCTCAGTGTATTGATATCGAGCGCATCAAAATCATCAAGAGAGAGTGGATAATAGTATTCACGCCCCGTGACATTCTTAGCAAAAGCCGGATGAGGTTGATACAAAATGCCTGGCTTAATATGAATGGTATACACACTGAATGCGATATCCTGTTTTGGCAACAGAATGGTCTTCTGTCCTGATTTATCAAAATAGTCTACGGTAGGTAACTCTGAAGCAGTTAAGGGCACTATTTGATAAGGTCGAGCTAAATAATCATATTGTAAAAGAGGCTCATAAACGGGAGTAATAAATTGATATTCATCCAAAGAGTATGCTTTCGCAGGATCGAGTGTTTTTGGTTGTTCACTGAACGAACCATAATAGATGTTTTCTGAAGATTCATTCGCCGGATAGGGATTATTGAAAATCCAGGCTCGAGCAGGTAGGACGCTTGCAAATATAAGAATAAACGCCATAACAATTCTTTGTAATGCTGGTTTTTGCAATCTGGCTACCTATTGTCTATGCAACCATTTTAAAAATGCGTGCTCATCCAAGACAGAAATGCCTAGTGCTGTGGCTTTATCTAGTTTAGAACCAGCATCAGAACCTGCCACTACATAATCTGTTTTTTTTGAAACACTCCCTGCTACCTTTGCACCAATTGCTATCAATCGGGCTTTTGCTTCTTCTCGACTCATCTCTGATAAAGCACCTGTCAATACGATGGTCTTGTTAAAAAAAGGATGTGTTTCATCCACGTTCAATTGTGGTTTATGAGGCCAATGAACACCAAATTTTAACAAGTTGTCAATCACCTTGAGATTGTGACTCTGACTAAAAAAATGGACGATATTGGCGCTAGCAACAGGTCCTATGTCTTTTAAAGACATCAACTCTTCCATAGAAGCTTTTTTCAATGCATCTAACGAAGAAAAATGATTAGCCAAAATTCGTGCACTTGCTTCACCAATTTCTCTGATCCCTAACGCATAAAGGAATCGATGAAACGAAGTCTTCTTACTTTTTTCAATCGCTTCTAATAAGTTTTGAGCAGATTTTTCTCCCATTCTTGGAAGACGGGCTACTTTTTCTATTGCCAATTGATAAATCTCTGAAACATCGTGCAAGAGACAAGCATCGACCAATTGCTCAATCAATACGCTTCCCAAACCCTCAATTGCCATTGCTTTTCTGGATGCAAAATGCCAGATCATTCTTTTTTGTTGCGCTTTGCAAAACAACTCACCCGTACAATGAGCGATGGCTTCACCAGAAACTCGCAAAACCTCCGCACCACATACAGGACAGTTTAGAGGTAGATGAATGATTTCCGTGTTAGGTGGACGCCTCTCTTTGACCACGGATACCACTTCAGGAATCACGTCTCCTGCACGCCTGATGATAACCACGTCACCGATTCGAATATCTTTGCGTTCAATTTCATCCATGTTATGAAGGGTTGCATTACTCACGGTCACCCCAGCCACACTTACAGGCTTTAACCTCGCAACTGGGGTTAATGCACCCGTACGCCCAACTTGAAAATCCACTGACAATAACGTGGTCATTTCTTCACTAGCGGGGAATTTGTAGGCACAGGCAAAACGTGGCGCCCTTGAAACAAAGCCTAATTGTTTTTGTAATGCAATATTATCAATCTTATAAACTACCCCATCGATTTCAAAAGGTAAGCTCGGTCTTCGTGAAAGCATAGTTTGGTAATACGTCCTGCATCCCTCTAACCCATAGGTGGATTGAGTTTCAGAAGAGATTCTAAATCCAAATGTTTTCAGTAGTTCTAATTGTTGAAAATGACTATCAGGCAGTTGATATCCCTCACAGGCTCCAATTCCATAACAATAAATAGCCAGCGGTCTTTTTGCGGTGATTGCGGGATTTAACTGTCTCAAACTACCGGCTGCTGCATTTCTCGGATTGGCAAATGTTTTTTCACCTTGAAGACGTGCATGCTCATTGAACGCTTCAAATCCTGCTTTTGGCATATAGACTTCTCCACGTACTTCTATCAGAGAAGGAGGTGCATCCGTCATGAGCTTCAAAGGAACGGCCGCAATGGTTTTGATATTGTTGGTGATGTCTTCACCCACCATCCCATCACCACGTGTGGCTGCATGAATGAGTATTCCATGTTCATAGGTGACATTCACAGCTAAACCATCGAGTTTTGGTTCACAAGTGAATCGTAAGGCGCTCTCATCACAGGTGAGTCGTTCAGTCACTCGCTTGATGAATGCTTGTAATTCCTCATCAGAAAAAACATTGGATAAAGATAACATGGGCTGTATATGAGCCACAGGCTCTAAAACAGTTGCAGGTTTAAATCCCACTCTTTGGGTTGGAGAATCAGCTGTGATCCATTGTGGGTTCTGGCTTTCTAAGTGCTCTAGAGCCTTGAAACAGCGATCATACTCAGCATCCGGCACAAGAGGATCATCTAAAACATAATAATGATAATCATAAAGCCTGATTTGTTGGCGTAATTTATCTATCTGAACGAGCGCCTCTTCATTCATGATCATGTCATCCATAACCTTCGCGAAATACGTTATACTACCAGAATACTACCATCATTAGGTGACAAATGACCAACTTAGTAATCATCCAGACACTCTTAGGCACCCTTCCATTCTTCATTTGGCTCCTCTATCGCCAGTTTCAACAACATAGAGAAATAGAAACGCACCACAACACATTACAACAAGTGTTAACCTCACAAATTCATCAATTACAAATGGATTTACAAAAAATGACGCAAACGAATTTGCATCATACTTATGAAAAAATCACTCAAGGCCAACTCTCCAATCAACAACTCATTACTGAAACCATGCAACGACAGATGTCTGATGTACGCGAACAAATGGGCCACAGCTTTAAGCAACACACAGATGCCCTCACCTCACATCTTCATACCCTAACAGAGGAAATACGCACTCATTTGCATAGCCTGACGCAACAAGTGAATCATCGTCTCACAGAAGGATTTGAAAAAACATCCGCGACATTTACCGATGTTGTGCGCCGCTTAACCATCATTGATGAGGCGCAAAAACAAATCACTGAACTGTCATCCCATGTGATGAGTCTACAAGATGTACTCGTGGATAAAAGGGCACGCGGTGCTTTTGGTGAAGTGCAATTATCTACCTTAATTGCGAATATGATCCCTTCCACGCATTACAGCATGCAATACACGTTAAGTAATCAAAAGCGCGCTGATTGTATTTTATTTTTACCAGAACCCACCGGAAATGTGGTGATCGATGCCAAGTTTCCTCTCGAAACCTACCAAAAATTGATGAATACAGAGGCCTCTTCTACTGAGCGAAAGACCCTACAACAGCAATTTCGACAAGACTTACAAAAACACATCAAAGATATTGCTGAAAAATACATCATTCCCAACGAAACGACTGATGGGGCTGTGATGTTTATTCCCGCTGAAGCTATCTTTGCCGAAGTCCATGCCAATTATCCTGAAGTTATCTCGATGTCACAACGTCTGAAAGTATGGCTTGTTTCACCAAGCACGTTAATGGCTGTATTAACAACAGCTCGCGCAGTTCTGAAAGATGATGCCACTCGAAAACAAGTTCACATCATCCAAAAACACTTACACGCCCTTGCAGATGATTTTCAACGCTTTGAAAAAAGGATGGATAAACTCTCTAAACATATTGATTTAGCCCATCAAGATGTCAACGAAGTGAATACTTCGGCTAAAAAAATATCGCAGCGTTTTCAAAAGATAGAATCGGTTGAGCTGGAACTTGAGCTGAAAGAAGTCGCGGTGATTGAAGAACAATGAGTTTAAAAGGATGATCTTCAATTCCGAGAAGTATATGTTATGCTTAGCGTATATAACTAGAAGGGATGATGATGCGTTATTTTAGCCGTATGTTACCCATGATAACTTTATTACTTCTTTGTACCCATTTATTACCCGCATTTAGTGCCTGTAAAGACTGTTGCGAACAAATGGGTGGGGTTCAATACTGTGACTCATCAACAGGTCGATTGGTTTGCAAAAATGGATATTATTCTTCTTGTTATTGTACGAGACATGCCGTCATGGACCTCGAAAGAGTTCAAGGGTGCTGCCTCTGGCAAGGTGGGGTTTTGACCGTTGATCCAATGGGCTTAGTCATTTGTAACAACGGCGGCATTTCCGAAGTATGTAGTCTACAAACCCCAGTGGAGCAAGTATCCATCTGGTAGCATCAATGGTTTTGTTGTTCCCCAAGGCACACAGCCATTAACAATAAGAAAAAATAGCCAGACGCTGAATAAAAGAGAAGCGAATCAGTGGCACAACCCATTGAAAAGGGCAAAATGATAGCCAAAGCAATGGGTTTCATTTCGTGTAAACGAAAACTCTCTCGCAATAATCCCCCAAAGAAAAACAACAATGCACCCAAGCCTAGCAACCCACATTCATCCAGAACTAACCAATATTGGCTATGAGGTTCATACATTTTTTTAAATGAAACATCATTTGACATTTCTCGCCAGGCGGGAACGGGATCTTCCTTTTTAAAATAATAGGTATAACTGCCAGCACCATTTCCAATCCATGGATGTTGTAAAAATAATTTTTTCGCAAAAATTCGAAATTGCAAACGAAAACCAATTGGATTATTGATATGTCCCTGTTGATAATCATGAAAATTATCAATCCCTTGTTTGACGACAAATTGCATGGGCGCACTATGATAATAACTCACCACAAACAAAAGCATACTGAGTAGTGACGCAGCCGTCGCCTTCTTCCAAGATAGGGTTTGGATCATCAATAAGATCATTAACAACAAATAACACACATACCCTGTCCGCCCAGTACTAACAAATAAGATCTGAAAGGAGAACATGAAAAACAAGGAGGCAAACATCCATCGCATTTTTCCTCGTTCTTTTATTGCAAAAAACAAGGCCAAATAGGCAGCAAAAGACATCATCAAACCGGTGATGATGTGATTATTAAAGACTTGTCCTGGATCAGGACCATTGTAATCAATCATGTCCGAAGCTTTTGCGAATGATACCAAACAGGTCAACACCATAGCAGTCAAAAAAGCATAGAGCGCAAAGCGTCGATTTTCTGCAACACGAAATCCCACTACAAAAATCGGAAGGTATATAATTTTGGTGTATTTTTTAACAATTGCTATTTTTTGATATGTGCTTGCAGGACCCCAGAAACACGTCAATAACACAATGAAAAAAAAGAGGAATAATCCTTGGCACCATGGCTTTTTCAAAAGAGCCAACAAATCTTGCCGATATGAAGGCAATAATAAAATCAGTAGAACCAAAGTCCCAACAAAAATACCTCTGACTGTTGAGCTCAGCGGCATCACTAATAATGATAAAGTTAAAACCAATGGAACCAATCGTTGTAATTGCTCATCAATCTTATCTCTGTTCAAGGTAAGAAGCATAAGTGCATCCCTCAACTGACTATTGAAATGAAGTACGGATTAATGCA